>CAYLYR010000076.1:0-2846 GCA_964387835.1 uncultured Melioribacter sp. | reverse complement strand
TGCGACAAAGTGATAGTTAAAAAATGAAAAAAGTATTTCTCTTATTTTTGTTTTTGATTCTCCTACTCAATACTTCCTTTTCACAGGAATTAAGAAAAAGTATGCTCTCCTTAACAACCGGTTACGTAGCGGGAAATAATTCTTCATACGAAAACAACTCCTCCCAATATCTTATTTGGGGGGATTACTATTTTTCCAGCTTGGATCAAATATCGGGAGTTTATAAAAAATATAAATTGAATGAAAGCGGTTTTGATTATAATGAAAACTTTTATGCCGTTAAAGGATTACTCAACTTTTTCCCTTTCTATTTTGCCGGAGCCTTTGCAAGAATAGACGGAACGTACAAAAACCAAAACGAGAACTACAAAACAACCGGCAATATTTTTTCTGGCGAAGGGACGTACTATTATAACTTATTTTTCTTTACAATTGGCGGAAAATATATTTCGTTCAGCGGTTCCGACAAATTAACAGCAGGCTTTGGTGAAATTAAGTGGCGACCCTCGTTATATTTTTCGGTTTCACTCGGCGCACAAATAATGAGAAATCCTCAAGACTCACTTTTTACTTCAATGAATCTTGACTTTTTTTATGCGCCCTACAAATTTATTAATTTCTCTCTTTCCGGTTTTGCCGGAGAACGAAAATATAATTTCGATAAAGATTATCTGATAGCCTACAATATCCCTGACAAAGAGATTGGCGCATATTCGACTTTTGTTAGAATATTCCCGATTAAGAAAATCGGATTTATTATGAATTACGAGAAACATTTTTACGATAACTTTTTTGTCGAATATTATTCTTTGTCTGTTAAATATAATTTACTAATTGGTGCGGACTAACATTTTTTCTTTTAAACAATTTTATAATCTTTCGGTTAATTATTATTTGGGAATAACTTACTTTTGTTATTAAAATAAAATTCATCTTTCGATAAAGAAATTGGGGAATTAATGTTTGTCGATTATAACGAAATACCGGGTTACAAAGATCTGATGTTGGATTTTCTCTATGATTTTGAAAATGTAGAGAGCTATTATCTGAAAAATTTTAGAGATGAAAGTACAATAAACACTCACTTGGAAACTGTTTCTCGGACAAATTTCCCCTTCAGACAGAAATTAGTTGACATACTGAAATCTCAGTATGCTCCTTATTCCCCTTCTCAATTAACAAAGAAAAATATTAATTCGCTTCTTTCAAATAAAACTTTTGCGGTTACGGCTGCACAGCAGCTCGGACTTTTCGGCGGACCGTTGGAATATCTTTATAAAATCATTACGGCAATTAAGCTTACTCGTTCACTGAAAGAAAAATATGAAGATTTTAATTTTGTCCCTGTTTTCTGGCTTGAAGGCGAAGACCACGGTTTCGGCTCGGTAAACAAAATTAACACATATACTAAAGATGGAACGATTAAGAAAATTGAATATAAAAAATCTCTTGCCGAAGAAGAGAACGCCGGAAGCGTTGGTGATGTTATTCTTGATGACGAGATTAACAAAGTAATTGACACACTTTTTGCATTCTTTAAAAAAACCGAAAATACTCCTGCGATTTACGACTTAATAAATGAAACATACCGTGTTGGGAAAACTTACTCCGAAGCTTTTAGAAAACTTATTTTTAACTTGTTCGATGAATATGGATTGATAATTTTCGATTTCAACGAACGCGAACCGAAAATGTTAGCTCGTGAGCTCTTTACCGAGACAATCTCAAACTGGGAAGCGCTTTCTCTGCTTGGTATTCAAAGAAGCGCTCGTCTCGAAGATGAATATCACGTTCAGCTAAAAGTCCATCCGGTTAATCTCTACTTATTTGATAAGAACCGGCGATTACGTCTTGAACCTCACGAACGCGGTTTTAGAGTAGGAACAACGAGAAAAATTATCTCAAATAATGAACTCCTTAATATTATAAATTCCAACCCGGAAAAAATTTCGCCTGATGTAATTCTCAGACCGATTGTTCAAGATTCTATTTTGCCGACTGCAGTAACAATTGCCGGGCATAACGAGATTAATTATTATCCTCAAGTTCTGCCTTACTACGCTTATTTCAATATGGAAACTCCCCTTCTTTATCCGAGAGCTTCCGCAACTTTGAATGAAAACTATCTTCAAAAGAAAATTAATTTTTACAATTTAACACCGCAAAACATCATTGTTTTGGAAGAAAAAGAACTCGTTGAAAAAATTCTCCGCTCCGATCCGAATTCCCACATAAACACAATTTTTGATGAAACGGAAAAAGAAATTGATTATGCAATAGATAGACTGAAGGAGAAACTTTTTGCAATTGACCCGAATCTTACGAAGGATGCAAAAGAAGTTAGAGACGGAATATTACAGTTGATGGCTATTTTACGCAAAAAAGGCGAGAACTCCAACGCTTCAAAAATACAAGCGGTTATTAGGCATTCCAAACTACTGAAAAATCAATTTCGTCCTAATAGGAAAGCGCAGGAAGAGACAATGAATTTCCTCTACTTTGCCAATAAATACGGACTTGACGTTCTAAAACTTATTTTCGATGAACTTTCAATTTCTTCTTTCGAGCACCAAATCATTACGCTTGAGTAAGGCTTTTTTGAACTGTGAGCGTGTAATGAGGAAGTTCTTGCAGCCAACGATTCTCAAACCTCCGAGGTTTAAAAGCTAAGGATTAGTTATCTTGTCATTCCAAGAAGCGGAGCGACGAGGAATCTTTAAAGCTAAATTAACTCACAACGCATTGTTTTTTAGATTTCTCACACCTCCTTCGTCGGAGTTCGAAATGACAGAAAATATATCGTCATTGCGAGGAATCCGGCAACAGCCGGATAACGAAGCAATCTC
>CAYLYR010000075.1:0-9796 GCA_964387835.1 uncultured Melioribacter sp. | reverse complement strand
CTATCAATCTTTCCTATTAAATTAATTCCGTTATATAAAATCGGCACCGGAATACTTAAACGTCTATCGGATTGTGCTTTATCTGCCGTTCCGAAAGAAACTTCAAAATACTGCGGAATAAATCCGTCGGAAGAATTCCGTTCTTCCTCAAGAAAATGATATAGAATCGAGTCTTTCCGTTTACCGGCAATTCCGAAGAATTTTTCTTTTTCATAAAAATATGATTCATCTTCAAACCTGTACGTTTGGATAAGCGCTTCAGCTAAATCAAATAAAAGAGTTTCCGCTTCGGCATCATGAATGTCAATCTTCCGTTCAAGCAAAGTTGTGTAAAACTCGAACAACAACGAATGAAGAAACTTACCGATTTCAATAGGTTCAATTTCATCGTTCGGTTCTTGAATCGGTTCTATTTTCAACACTCTTTCCGTAAAATACTTAAAGGGACATTTTGCATATTGCTCAAACTGCGTAATGGAAAACTTCTTCTCCTTAAATGAAGAGAGCAGCTCTAAACTTTTCTCGGTAAGGGGGAAATCGTTAGATAATTCGCTTGATAAATTTCCTTCGTAAACGGAATCGGAAACTTCGGAGCGTTGTTTGGAAACATCTATTTTCCGTAAGGTTTCCTCTTTGCTCAAGTCTAAGATGTCGGAAAGCCTGTCAATATTGCCTTTCCCGAATTGAATTAATAAATCAGTCCTTGATGTAATAGCAGAATAAAAAAAAGAATCATCAGGTACGACAGGAGTAATAATTTCACTCAAGTCGGAAAGAAATACAGATGGCGCAAGCTCGCGTTTGTTTTCGGTTAATGCAAATGAAATAAAAAGTCTCTTGCGAAACCGCTTAAAAAGAGTGTAAAACTTATATCTCTCTTCGGATAAATGTTCGCTTTCCAATTTCATAAATTTTTCGGCGAAAAATATCTCCGGAGAATATTTGGAAGGAAAACTTCCGTCGTTCATTCCGCCTACAAAAACATAATCGAATTCCAAGCCTCTTATTTCGTCAACCGAAGTAACCTGCACGCCGTAATCGGAACGCTCCTTAACATTAAATCTTACCCAGCCGATTATTGTGCGCAGTTGATTAATAAAAAAGGAAAGGGAATGTTTTGTCTCTGCGCCAAACTCTTCTTTTATTAATTCGAAAACGCTTTCAATGCTTTCCAATAAGGAGGAAACGGCTTTTATGTTCTCTTCCCCTTTTGCGGCAAGGTTATGAATCAGTGTGTCAAAAATTCCAATCTTTTTAATCAGCGATTTAATCTCTTCAAAAAACTCATCGGCTGTTTGTTCTTTTTCAAATGTGGATAAAATTGATTTTATTTTTATTATATCGGAAAGCGATCTTTTTGTCTCTTCCTTCTCATACTTCCTGCTATCGGGAATTGAATTGATTATTTCTTTTAATACTTTTGTGATAAATTCATAACCTGAAATGAGCTTATGTTTTTGAAAAATCTTTTGGAGATTATAAACATCAATCCCCAGCTTGGAAACATATCCCGAGGAAAGTCCTTTAAAAATATTTTTGTAGTAAAAGCCGCTTTCCGAAATTTCGAGGAAAGAGGTTAATGCGTTAATTACGGGAGATTTATCGAGTGTGAGCCTATCCGAAAGATTAAAGGGAATTCCGTTCGATTCAAACACAATCCGCAGTAAGGGAGAATATTCTTCTATTAAATTAAAAACAACGGCAATCCTGCTCGGAGAAACGTTCTCTACAGAGATTATTTTTTTTATTATCTTCGCAATCCGTTCAAGTTCTTCAACTTTATCTTTACCGTTAAATAGCACAATACTTTTGCTCGGTTCGGGCTGCTTCCCGATAGAAGGTAAAAATAATCTTCTCTTCAGAAAATTCAATAATTGCGAACTCTCTTTTTCCTCGTTTCCGGCAACATTAAAACCGGCGGAAACCAATCGTTCTATTGTAGGCTGAATTGCTTCAAAAATTAATCTGTTCGATTCTGAGTAATCAAAATGGGCAATCACCGAAAGACCGGCAGCATCCGAAACCTTTTTCAGCAATTCTACTTCAGGGATAGAAATCTCTCGGAAGTAAGTAAGCGTAATTACCTGAACCTCAGGAAAAAGCGAAGAAAAACTTTCCGCCAGCTCATCATCTGAAAGCTCGAGAAGACTTCTGTAAATATCGCCGATTTCCAATGCCTTTAAGTTGTTGCACTTTTCAGAATAGATTGAATAGATAGAGGCAATATCGAGAGCTTTTTTTCGTTCGGTCTCTCCGGCGGAATTTTCCGAAACCTCGTTTAATAATTTTTCGGGCGTTATTCCTGTTCGTTTGTATTCGGAAATAACTGCTTTTATTTTTTCAAGCGTTCCCTGTGGAAAAACATTCTCTTTGTAATGTCTGAAATATTCCGGTTTTATTGAGTCGGCGCTTTGCTTTAAAATGTATGAGGACGTCGCATCGTCCAACGGATGGAAATCTTTTTTTAGCTCAAGCAGCTTGGTTGCGAGTGTAGTAAGCGTTTCAATGTTAATAACCGATAAAGTCTGTTGGGAAGAAAGTGTAATAAATTCTTTTTTCGTTTTACGGGCTTTTCTGTTTGTCGGGACAATAGTCAATAATTCGCTTCCTTTCCCCGATTGAATCGCGCTCTCGGTAAATGTTCGGATATTGTCGATATTTATTTCGCGATTACTTAGAAGCATTTTCGAGCATCAAATCTTTATATGATTTCTTGATTTGGCGTGAAACATCCAAGTCCAATTCGGTAACGATAAAGTTAAAGCGTTCTATTGCTTCTTCAAGCGAATCATTTACAATTGTTTCAAGTTCAAGAAACTCGCCTAAGTTTTTAACTTTGTCTATGTGTATTCTCGTGTTGTCGTACATAAGAACCTTTCGTTCTTTTTCAACGGTTGTTACAATATCAAAAATTCTGTTAAAAAATATCTCAGGGTTTTGTTCGTTTTCTATTTTTAACAGATAATAATCACTCCAGCGGTTACCTTCGCCTTCGTTACGATTATAAAAAATAAATTCGGAATGACTCGGCATTATTCTCAGTTTGAGCAATCCCTTGTCCGTTTGATAATAAACGTCCTTTTGAATTAATAGCGCATACTCTTTTGCGCCTAAGTTTATTGCTTGTGAAAAAGTTTTTTCCAAATCGTCAATTTTGATTTTCAATTCCAAATTACGAGGCATAAAATTACCTTAATTTATTTTACAGAAATATATTTAAAAAATTATTTATTTTGCTTTATATTTCACTCAAAAAACGATGATAAAACATACTCAAAAAATATTAATTTTATTTCTCTTTCTTTATGCCGGAAATCTTTTTGGTCAAAGAATCGGAAAAATTGTTCCCGACACAAGTCAAGTTATTTTTCCACCTCATCAAATCGGGGGTGATGTCATTTTTTCCGAAAGCGGCTTCGGTGTTGGTTTTTTTTATGAACAAAATTTCGATAGACTAACTCGCGGTTTCATTAATTTATCTATCGGGGAAGAGAAAACAAAGAACGAATTTGAACGCTACGACTATTGGGGACGACCTTACACAATTGGAAAAGTTAACCGCGTTTACGGGATGCCTTTAATTTTAGGAGTTACGAAACGTTTATTCACAGGTGTTCTCACCGATAATTTTCGCCCCTATCTTTCCGGGGGAATCGGTCCATCTGCTATAATTACAACGCCTTACGACAAGGAGTTTTTTAATTCATTGAAATTCGCCAAGGTTTATCCTGCCGGCGGCGCTTTTATTGCGTTCGGAGCGAATATTGGAATTAGTCATACAAAGCTGCTCGGCTTGGAACTACGCTACGAATATCTTCATCTTTTCGGTTCCGAAGTGGAAACTCTTTATCAACTCTATAAAAAAGATTTCAGTACTTTCATGATTGTCTTAAAAATCGGCGGATTTTATTGAGATTGAGTGTTTTTATTTAATATTTGGAAGAGGTTTCCACTTGAAAATCCAAGAGGTCGAGGGAAGATTTCTTCAGGTAAAGTTCAAATTAACGATTCAGCGAAACTTTACTATTTTTACAATGTTCTATATTTTTTTAACAAACTCGAAACCGAATCGAAACAAGCATGAATAAATTTGAACTAATATCAAGTTACAAACCTTCGGGCGATCAACCGAAAGCAATTAAGGAATTATCCGAAGGCTTACAAAAGGGATTACAGCACCAAGTGCTTCTCGGAGTAACGGGAAGCGGAAAAACTTATACAATCTCCAATGTAATTGCCGAAGCAAACCGCCCGACGTTGGTAATATCACATAATAAAACATTGGCGGCGCAGCTTTACAGCGAACTGAAATCTTTCTTCCCGAATAATGCGGTTGAGTTTTTTATCAGCTATTATGATTACTACCAGCCTGAGGCGTATATTGTTAAGAAGGACTTATATATTGAAAAAGATTTTTCAGTGAACGAGGAAATTGACAGACTTCGCCTTAAAGCGACAACCGCTCTAATTGAAGGGAGAAGAGATGTAATAATTGTTGCAAGCGTGAGTTGTATCTACGGCATTGGTGCGCCCGATCAATATGCGCAGCAAATAATTTTTGTTAGAAAAGGAGAAGAAATCGAGCGTAAGAGATTCCTTCGAAAACTTATCGATATTTATTACACCCGCAACGATATTGAGTTTTCCCGCGGTTCTTTTCGCGTAAGAGGAGACACCGTTGAGATAATTCCAGCTTACCAATATGAAGAAGCTGTCCGAATTGAATTTTGGGATGACGAGATTGAAAGAATTTCAGTTATCGATGCGGTTACGGGAGATGTAATCAGAGAAGTTGAATCGATACCGATTTATCCGGCAAAATACTTTGTTACTACAAAAGAACAAACTCGCAAAGCGATAAAGACAATCGAAGCGGAATTGAAAGAGCGATTGGAAGAACTGAGAAGTTTAGAGAAGTACGTTGAAGCTCAGCGCCTTGAACAACGCACCCGATACGATATTGAAATGATGAAGGAAATCGGCTATTGTTCCGGAATAGAAAACTATTCGCGGCATATGGACGCCAGACCTCCCGGGTCCCGTCCTTCATGCCTTTTTGATTATTTCCCCGATGATTACCTTTTGATTATTGACGAATCGCACGTTACCGTCCCGCAGATTAGGGGAATGTACAACGGCGACAGAAGCCGAAAGGAGACTCTTGTTGAGCACGGATTTCGTCTTCCCTCGGCTCTCGATAACCGTCCGTTAAAGTTCGATGAATATGAAGCGCTTCTTAATCAAGTAATTTACGTTTCGGCAACTCCGGGTGATTACGAGTTGGAAAAAAGCGGCGGCGCTTTTGTGGAACAGGTTATCCGCCCGACAGGTTTGCTTGACCCGAAAATTGAAATTCGTCCGGTCAAAACTCAGATTGACGATTTAATCGGCGAAATAAAATCACGCGCTAAAAAAGAGGAAAGAGTTCTTGTAACTACCTTGACAAAAAAAATGGCTGAAGATTTATCCGATTACTTTGAACGAATCGGAATAAGAGTTGCCTACATTCACAGCGACATCGATTCGCTCGAACGAGTTGAGATTATCAGAAATTTACGAATGGGAGAGTTTGACGTTTTAGTCGGCGTTAACCTTTTGCGCGAAGGCTTGGACTTGCCTGAGGTTTCGCTCGTTGCAATAATTGATGCGGATAAAGAAGGATTTCTGCGCAGCGAACGTTCCCTAATGCAGACGGCGGGAAGAACCGCAAGAAATGAAAACGGACTTGTAATTATGTACGCGGATAAAATTACACGCTCGATGAAAAAGACAATCGACGAAACAAACAGACGAAGAAAATTGCAAATTGCTTACAATAAAAAGCACGGAATTACACCAAAGACAATTTTTAAAAGTCGGGATGAAATTATGAACTCAACCTCTATTGCCGATATGAGGAGCGGAGGGAAAGAGGAAAAAAGCGCTCCATATTCCAAAGTAGCCGATCCGGTAATAAAATATATGTCGAAAGAGCAAAGAGAGGAACTGATTAACCAAATGAAAGTCGAAATGAAAAAAGCGGCAAAAGATTTGGACTTTGAACGAGCTGCATTTTTGCGTGATGAAATTGCGAGAATGGAAAAGATGTAATTGAAATTATCATTACCTATTCCTGCTCAACTCCGTATTTTTCAACAAGTCTGTAAAGTGTTGCTCTTCCGATGTCAAGCCGCTTAGCCGCTTCCTGCATATTCCAATTCGTAGATTTCAATGCGTGGCGTATTGCTTGCTCCTTAAGTTTCTCAAAAGGTATTACCGGCGAATCGGGGTCGAAAAAGATAGTAGTCTGCGAATCGCTTTTTTCAGTTCCGGCAATTTGTTCGGGCAGCGTTTCTTCGGTAATCTTATTTCCGTCGGAAAGAATTATTGCGCGCTGAATTGTATTTTCAAGCTCGCGCACATTACCGGGCCATTCGTAATCGTAAAGTTTTTTCATTGCGCCTTTGGTAACGCCTTTAACGCTCATCCCCATTTTTTTATTAAATTTTTCAATAAAATGATTCACAAGCAGTAAAATATCGCCTCGCCTCTTTCTTAAGGGAGGAACGGTAATCGGGAAAGAGTTTAATCTGTAGAATAAATCTTCTCTAAAAAGTTTTTCCCTAACCATTTCGGCTAAGTTTCGGTTTGTTGCCGAAATTATTCTGACATCTGTTTTAATTATATCATTGCTTCCGACTCGCTCGAATTCTTTTTCCTGAATAACTCTTAATATTTTAGCTTGCAGCGAGAACTCCAACTCACCGATTTCATCAAGAAAAATTGTTCCGCCGTCTGCAATTTCAAACTTCCCGATTTTTCTCTGATGAGCGCCGGTAAAAGCTCCTTTCTCATGTCCGAACAATTCACTTTCCAATAATTCGCGAGGAATTGAAGCACAGTTTACGACTATAAAAGGTTTATCTTTACGATTGCCGTTGTAATGAATTGCCTTTGCTATCAACTCTTTTCCGGTTCCGCTTTCTCCTTGTATTAATACCGTTATTTCGTTATTGATAACTTTGGAGACCAAATTAAAAACCTTCTGCATTGATTCGTCGCCGGAGACAATGTTTTCAAAACTATATTCACGCTGTAAGGAAGATTGAAGCAGTTCAACTTTTTTGATTAATTCATAATTTCGCAAAGCATTTTTTACTGTAGTCTCAAATCGGTTTTGGTCGATAGGTTTGGGAAAGTAATCGAACGCGCCGAGTCTGAGAGATTCAAGAGCTACGTCGATACTACCCTGAGCCGAGAGCATAATTACAGGCAAGTTTTCATTTCTTGCGTGAATTGTTTTCAGAACATCTATGCCGTTTATATCGGGAAGCATAATATCAAGCAAAATCAAGTCGGGATTTTCATTGAGCGCATGCAGCATTTCGGTTGCGTTATCAAAAGAGCGTACATCGTATCCCCATTTATTTTTAACCCAATGGGAAACTAATCTCAATATTGACGGTTCGTCATCAACAATAAAAACCAATTGTTTCACACTTTACTCCTTGTTTTTGGGAAGTCTTATTTCCACTTCAGTTCCTTTATCCAATTCACTTTTAATTGTAACTGCACCTTTATGCAAATCAACTATTTGTTTCACGAGAGCCAAACCTATTCCCGCCCCCGGCTTATGATAACCGGTGCGATTTGCTTTCCTGAATTTTTGGAATACGGTTCCGAGTTCATCTTTGGGGATTCCTACGCCGGTATCTTTAATAACAATTTGAACTTCATTTAAAAACGAATTTACCGAAACGGTAATTGTTTTACCTCTCGGCGTGAATTTTACGGAATTTGAAAGAATATTCGAGACAGCCGTTTCAATTCTCCGCTTATCGCCATTTACAATAAACTCGGCATGCGGAATATTGGCAATTAGTTCCAAGCCTTTTTTATGTATTTGTATTTTGTAGCTTTCCAAAAGATTGTTAACCAGTTCCACAATATCAAAGGTAGAGAATTCCAATGTTTCCTTATTTTCCTCCAATTTGGAAAAGTCCAAAATATCATCTATTAATTTTGTGAGTCTCTTTCCTTCCGAAACAATAATTTCATTAAACTCTTTTATCAGATCAAACGGCATCTCATCATCGGAAGAAATAGTCTCGGCAAAACCGATAATTGACGCAAGAGGAGTTCGCAGTTCGTGAGAAACATTTGAGATAAACTCGTTTTTCAAATCATTTAATTTTTCCAATTCGGTTACCTGGGCGGAAGCTCTATCTCTTTCAATTGCGAGAAGACGATTTGCCTCGAGCAGTTTTTCGTTCAACTCTTTCAGTTTTCTTTCTTCGGTAAAGATGTGTTTAAGATTTTTCCCGTAGCCGATAACGCCTGTTACCTCACTCCCGCTTTTAAGTGAAACGGCGGTAATTCTAAAAGGAATTTCCTTCAGCAGAGAATCGACCATTTTTACATCGAATGAAACCGCATCGCTGCTTTTTAATATTTTCTGAAACGCAATAGCAACGGTAGGTTTATCGTCTTCGGAGATAAACTCAAGAAAATGCTTCCCAATCATATCTCCGGGATTATAACCGAGTTCAACGGCGCTTTTATCGTTAATCAGCATAAAGTAACCGGAACGATTGAGTGAGAAAATCAACTCGTTTGAAAGCTGCAGCAGCTTCTTAAACTTTATATTCACGGTTTCAAGTCTGCTGCGTAGATTAACTTCACGAGTAATATCAATGAGTGTCCCTACAACCCTTACCGTTTTTCCGTTTTCAAAAATCGGCGCGACCGAGTGCCGAATGAACCGCTCAATACCGTTTTTATCCTTCATCCAATATTCAACGGTTGTTTCCATTCCGTTTTTAATAGAGTTAAGTAATTTTCTGATTTTCGGAATATATTCCGGAAAAACATGCCTGACTAAAAAGAATTTATTGTCGGGAAAATCACTCAAAGTAAATCCGAAAATTTCCGTCAAAGCGTGAGAAAGAAGAAAAATTTTATCGCCGGTTACATTTGCTTCATAAAGCGGAATCGGCATAGCTTCGATTGATTCTTTGTAAATACCGAAAACGCTCAAACTTACTTCGTTCAGCTTCGCTTTCAGAAGATTATTAAAATGATTTAACGAGAGAAGACATTTTTGTGAGAATCCCGATTTTTTGGAAGTGAAAATAATAAGAAGGAAAGTTTGAGTTTCCGTTACTATTTTTTGAGAAAGAATAAACTTAAGAGAATTATCAATTATTTCATAATTATTAAATTTATCTTGCGGAATTACTAATGCTTTCTCTTCCAATTGTTCGAAGATGAGATTTAATGAATCGAGAGTTAAAATACCCGCGCTTCCTTTTTCCAATTCTGCAAGTTGAATAAACCGTTCCTCTTTCTTTTCAAAAAGGACTATCTTTTCACTGTTTGCCAAAACCGATAATATTTTTAGAATATCGTACAATTCACTCTCTTTGAATTCATTAAATTAAAAATAAGGAAAAATTATTGAAAATCTATATTTTTTCTCAAAATAATACACAAAAATGAGACACTTGTTGTTTAAAAAACGTATAATATTTTGATGTGGTACACACAATGATAAAGACTAAAAGATAAAAGACTAAAGTAAAAAGAGAAAAGTTGAAAAAATCCGCTCATTGCGGGAAGCGTAGCAACGAGGAATAACGAAGAAACTAAAAACAATAAAAACACCGTCATTGTGAGAAAATAAAAAATATTCCGTCATTGCGAGGAAATAAAAAACACTGTCATTGCGAGGAAATAAAAAACACCGTCATTGCGAGCGAACGGAGAGAGCGAAGCAATCTCCTGAATAAAAAACATTGCCGAATATTCGGGAGATTGC
>CAYLYR010000074.1:0-9859 GCA_964387835.1 uncultured Melioribacter sp. | reverse complement strand
AGTTTTTTTAACTCATTTGTGTTCCTAATAAAATCTTCAAGGGATGCGTGAGGAGTATCTTTATATTTATTGTGTTCCGCGAATTCACAAAATTCGCAAAACGAATTGCACTTGTACGTAACGTAATAATTACAAAGCAGAAGCATTAATATTTACGCCCTTTCCAATCAATGTTTCGATTTAAGAAAACAATAAAAGGCAAAATGATAACATAAATTGTGTAATATACTTCAAAGGCAATAAAATCGGGTAGTTTAGTATTTATCCCTAATTTTTTATTTGATGAATAGAGAAGTAAATAGTCCGAAATCAATTTAAAGAAAAGTATTTCGATAACAGCCGGAGATAAAAAAAACAAAGATAAAATCGAAGCCAAGTTGGCGGCAAAGCCGGTTGCCATAATTATAAATCCCGCAATATCGGTTTTAAGTCCGCCGACTCCCCACCTTTTTTTCTGGCGATAAATTGATTTAACTTTCGCGAGCGGTTTGGAAACAATAAGCGAATCTTTATCCAAGGGGTAAATAGTTTTATATTTATTGAGAGCATCAATTTTTTGTATTAGCGCCAAGTCTTCCGTTACCGAAAACGGTATTGAGGCGTAACCGCCTATTTCATCATAAGCTTTACGTGTAAACGACATATTGTTTCCGATACAGCTTACAGGTTTTCCGAGGTTAATTGTTCCGGCAGCGACAGTAAGCAAATAGATGAAGTCCAAAGCCTGCATTCCGTCAAACAGTTTATTGTTTCGCTGTGTGGTAAAACCGCCGACAAAAGCAACATTGCCCTTAAAATATGAAGCCAAAGTTTTCGCCCAAGTTTTCGGGACAACACAATCCGCGTCCGTAGTTAAAATAATCTCTCCGTATGAATTTTTTATACCGTTTGCAAGAGCGTTGGCTTTACCCGGTTTTTCGGCAATTTGTTCAAGAGGCTTTATCAGTTTAAAGTTACTTTTTCCCCTGATGAAATTCTCAACGATTGAAAAAGTGTTATCCGTTGAATCATCATCAACAATAATTATTTCAAGTTTTCCTTCGGGATATTCCAACTCCGCCAACGAAGTTATGCACGACAAAATATTATCTTCCTCGTTTCTTGCCGCAACAATTACGGAAGCGGTCGGCAAATCCTCAAATGAAATTTTATCAAAACGCTTGTATGCGGCAATCATAAAAAGTACGGTCTGCACAAAATATGCGGAAACAACTATAAGAAAAATCAGCTCAAACATTCACTTACATTTCCTACTTTAAGATTTTTTCTTTCCACTTCGGCGAGCAGATATTCTATTGAATCAATAATAATATTTTCGGATTTCTTACTATCGTGAAAAACGACAAGAGAATTTTTATTAAGATAATTATTCACGACATTTTTAACAATATCAAGATTGTTTTTAAAATCGTATGTAAGTAATGACCACATTACGTTTCTGAGTTTTAAGCCTTCCAGCTCGGCAGATAATCCGAATGAAAATCTACCGTGAGGCGGACGGAAATATTTTACTTTGTAATCGAATTCATTGTGCATTATTTTCTGCACTTCATCAATTTCTTTTTGTCTCTCGGATTTACTTAATTTGGAAATAATCGAATGCTTCATTGTATGATTCCCAATTTCATGACCTTCGTCTAAAATTTGTTTAACAAATTCAGGGTACCTTTTAATATTTTCTCCGACAAGAAAAAAGAGAGCTTGGACATTATGCTTTTTCAGAGAAGCAAGAATTCGTTCGGTTGTTCCCGGGTTAGGTCCATCATCAAAAGTTATTAAAATTTTCTCTTGAGAGGATTCCCAAGCAAACTTATTAAATACTGCTTTAACCAATTTAGGCGGATTATATAAATATCTAATCATAAGGTACAATTATAAAAAAAAAAGCCTTTGCAACTAAATGAAATCAGATAAAAGTTACAAAGGCAATTATAAGAAACAGATAAATCAATGGTTAGGTTCAGCCCACTTAATAAGTCCGAGTTCAAAAGGATTAATTAATAGTGAGTGTTTTGGCACAACTCTGATTGTAAAACCGAATTTTCCGGTATCGTCACATTCGATTACTCCTTCGTACGTAACAACTTTATCGTCGGAAGTTGAAACGGGCGACATTGAGACGAACTTGTTGTTTTCGGAATCTTGAATATCATCGAATTTTCCATAATAAATTTGAACATCAACATCCTCAATTGTAAGCTCACCGAGATGAACCTTTGCAACAATTTTATTTTCTTCACCAACCTTGTGCTCCGAACCGTTTTTAAATTCAATACCTCTGCATGAAACTTTATCCCAATTTTTATAAATCATTGTTTTCCAAGCGGAAAACTTTTTTCCTTCTCTCCACTTGTCCTGCATCAACAATTTTCTTCTTTCATAAGAATTAAGATAAAATTTATTGAAATATTCCTTCACCATTCTATTTGTATTAAATACCGGACCGAGTTGGCTCATCGAATTTTTCATCATACTAATCCAACCGCGTGGTAAATTATCACTTCCGCGTTCATAGAAAAGAGGTACAATTTCTTTTTCGAGAACATCATAAATTACGTTCGCTTCAATTTCATCCTGATAATCAATATCGGCGTATTCTTCGCCGTTGCCGATTTTCCAACCGACATCCTGATTATACGCTTCATCCCACCACCCGTCGAGAACGCTGAAGTTCAATCCGCCGTTGGCAATAATTTTCATCCCTGAAGTTCCGCTTGCTTCCATCGGTCTGCGGGGATTATTCAGCCAAACGTCGCAGCCTTCAACCATATATCTTGCAACGTTCATATCGTAATTTTCTATAAAAACAATTCTTTTCCGAAGATTGTGCCCTTTTGCATAATTAACAATTTCCTGGATTATCCTTTTGCCTTCGTCATCGCGTGGGTGAGCTTTCCCGGCAATAATAATTTGAACCGGTTTGTTTGTATGGAATAATATTCCGGCGAGACGTTCAAGATTTCTAAAAATTAAATTTCCTCTTTTGTATGTTGCAAATCTTCTCGCAAAACCGATTGTCAATGCCGAGGGGTCAAGGACTTCGTTAGCGGAATTTAATTCCGACTTTGAACCGCCGCGTTCTTTTACCTGTTCTTTTAATCTTCGTCGTGCAAACGCAATTAACCTTTCTCTTCTTCTTTCATGCGTTCTCCAAAGTTCTTCATCGGGAACATCCTCAATTCTTTCCCACAACTTACTGTCGTCAATATCCGTATCGAAACGTTCGCCGATATATCTTAACATTAAATCGTGCATTTCTCCCGAAAGGTGCGAGTACGTATGGACGCCGTTTGTAACATAGTCAATCGGTATTTCATCAAAGGGAATTTCTTTAAAACCATCAACCCACATTTTCTTAGAAACTTTACCATGTAGTTTACTAACTCCGTTAACAAATCCCGCCATATTCATAGCAAGATGCGCCATATTAAATTCGTTCGGTTCTCTATCTTTAATAATTGTGCCGAGTTTGTAAAACTCTCTGTCGCCAATCCCAAGTTCTTCCCTGTAATATCTTCCGAAATATTTTTCCATTAACGAGTTCGGGAAAACATCAATGCCGGCAGGAACCGGTGTGTGTGTTGTGAAAATATTTGAGAAAAATCCAATGTCTTTTGCTTCGCTGAAAGTCAGTCCGTGATCTTTAATCAAATGACGAATTCTCTCAAGGGAAAGGAACGCCGAATGCCCCTCATTCATATGGCAAACAAGAGGAAGAATTTCCATCGCATGGATTGCGCGCATTCCTCCGATGCCGAGTAAAATTTCCTGCTGGATTCGTGTTTCGTTATCTCCGCCGTATAGCGTTTTAGTAATATCTCTGTCTTGCAATGAATTTTCCGCTACGTTTGTATCAAGCAAATAGAGTGGAATTCTCCCCACGTCGATTTTCCAAATCTGATAGTAAACATCACGCCCGGGAAACTTTAAGGAAAGTTTAAGAGTTTTTCCATTCTTATCTTTAATTAGTTTCATCGGTTGATTATAAAAATCGTTGTTTTCATAACGTTCGTGCTGCCAGCCGTCCGCCGTTAAATACTGCTGGAAATAGCCTTCTCTGTAACATAATCCCATACCGACAAGCGGGATTCCCAAATCACTCGAAGATTTTAAGTGGTCCCCGGCAAGTACGCCGAGTCCGCCCGAATAAATTTGTATGCTCTCCGCCAAACCGAACTCGGCTGAGAAATAAACGATGAAAGGTTTATCGTGAGTCTCAAAATTTTTCTGGTACCAAGTAACTTCATTTAAGTAAACTTCCATTTGGAGATACACACGATTCATGTGCGAGACAAATCCGTCATCTTTGGAAACTTCGAGCAAACGTTCCTGACTAACTTTACCGAGAAGCTGAACAGGATTATGATTAAGTTTTTTCCATAATTTTCTGTCCAATCTCAAAAAAAGTTCCGTAGCATCGTTATTCCAAGTCCAATAGAGATTATTGGCTATTTCTCTCAGAGGTTCCAAATTTTCGGGAAGCGAAGGTTTTACATTGAATGTACCGATTAAATTTATCATTTTATAACTCCAAAAATCTTGAAATAATATTTTAAGTTTATTACTAATTAAAACGAATTGCAAATATAAAATAATTGAAATCACTAAAATGAATTTTTTAATAACGGCATTAATCGCATATCTTATCGGCAGTTTCCCTACTGCTTATGTTTTAATGAAAAGAAAAGGGGTTAACATTCTCAACGAAGGAACGGGAAACGTAGGGACAATGAATGTTTTAAGAGTCTCCGGTTCAAAGTTTTCCGGACTAACCGTTTTCATTATTGATTTTCTTAAAGGACTTCTCTCCGTATTTATTGCAGGAAAAATATTCGGCAACACATTCCCAATTTTAATTACCGCTCTGATTTTTGCCGTTGCCGGACATTGTTTTTCCGTTTGGCTTAAGTTCAAAGGAGGACGCGGTCTTGCCGCTGCATTCGGCGGTTCACTCTTTTTCATTCCCCTTATTCCGGGATTATGGATTCTTCTTTGGGTGATAACATTCGCTTATAAAAGGAACACTCACTTCGCCAATGTATCCGCCACTTTTCTTTTGATGCTTCTCGTAATCTTTTCCTCCGATATTCTTTCCAAATACTCAATATATAATTCCGGTTCCGTAACATTTTTTTCTGCAACAATTTCACTTTTACTTGTTATAATACTCATTAAACACATTGAACCTTTGAAAGAATATTTTAAAAACGAAAAAGAAAAAATTTCAAGGAAAAACTAAATGAATAAATTTAAAACAATAGTTTACTCAACGTTAATAACCGTACTTCTTGTTTCGGCAGGTTTCTCATATATATATTTCAAATATATCAACCCGCAAATGAAGACCGCTCAAACGCTTCAAGCCGATACAACATCTGCATTTACTCATCCGCAAAACGTTGGCGACAGTAAGGATTTCAAGGACAGTCTTAAAATAAAATCCAAATTGAATGACGAGATTTATTCCAATCGTCATACCGTTATTACTCAAACCGTTCAGAAAGTTAGTCCGGCGGTTGTAGGTATTAACGTAACAAAAGTAAAAAAATACCGCGATCCGTTTACCGCCGATCCTCTTTTTCGTTACTTCTTCGGGGACAGAATCTATCAGAAAGAAATTAAAGCTCTCGGTTCGGGAGTAATCATTTCCCCCGACGGCTATGTAATTACAAACGACCATGTAGCGGGCGATGCTTCCGAAGTTATAGTAACCATGACAGACGGTTCGCGACATCCGGCTAAAATTATCGGGACTGATCACGCAACGGATATTTGTCTATTGAAAATCGACGGAGAGAATCTTCCTTACGTTAAGCTGGGAAACTCCGACAAAATTTTAATCGGCGAATGGGTTATTGCGTTAGGCAACCCTTTCGGATTATTTGAGATAAACGATAAACCTACCGTTACAGTCGGAGTAGTCAGCGCAACGGGAATGAACCTCAACGCTGTCGGCGGCAGATTTTATATCAATATGATTCAAACCGACGCAGCAATTAACACCGGCAACAGCGGCGGACCTTTGGTAAACGTTCTCGGACAATTAATCGGTATGAACACTTTAATTTACTCGCCCAACGGCGGCATGGGAAGCGTTGGAGTCGGTTTTGCGATACCGGTAAACAAGATTAAAAAGATTGTTACTCAACTTAAAACCGAAGGAAAAGTAGAAAGGGATTTTTGGACTGGACTAAAAATTCAGCCGATTGACGAACGCCTTGCCAAATACTTTAAGCTCTCATCTCCCAAAGGGGTAATCATCACAAGTGTCGCGGCTAATTCCCCCGCTGAGAAAGCCGGTCTTCTTGTCAGTGATATTATTGTCGGCATCGACAAATTTATTGTAACCGACGACAATTCTATCATCTCGATTCTCAATCAATATTCAACCGGAGATGTAATTAACGTTAAAGTACTGCGCGACGGAAAAATCAAATCATTTAGAATGAAATTAGAGAAGCTCCATGATTAGCCGATATACGCTTCCCGAAATGGGAGCAATTTTTGAAGATCAATTCAAATATTCAACTTGGCTTAAAATTGAAATCCTCGCCGTTGAGGCGAGAGCCGAATTAGGTGAAGTGCCCGCCGAAGATTTACAGACAATTAAAGAGAAAGCCGACTTTAATGTCGATAGAATTTTGGAAATCGAAGAAGAAACCAAGCACGACGTAATTGCATTTTTAACTAATGTCGCCGAATACGTTGGTACTGCATCCCGGCATATTCACTACGGAATGACATCATCCGACATTCTTGACACTACGCTTTCCGTGCAGATGAAAACCGCCGGAGAACTTCTGCTGAAAAGAATATTAAAACTTCAGAAGATATTGAAAAGACGAGCCTTTGAGCATAAGGGAACTTTAACAATCGGAAGAAGCCACGGAATTCATGCCGAACCTACTTCTTTCGGATTGAAATTTGCGTTGTGGTTCCAAGACACAAAACGCAGCGAAAAAAGATTACGTTCTGCAATTGATACTATTTCGGTAGGGCAGATTTCCGGAGCTGTCGGAACTTTCGAGCACCTTTCCCCCAAAGTGGAAGAATATGTCTGTGAAAAATTAGGATTAAAACCTGCAAAAGTTTCTACCCAAGTCATTCAGCGCGACAGACACGCCGAGTTTTTAACGACACTCGCCGTCATCGGAGCTTCCTTGGAAAAGATTGCAGTTGAAATTCGCCACTTGCAGCGCACCGAAGTTTTGGAAGCCGAAGAATATTTTTCCAAAGGACAGAAAGGCTCTTCGGCTATGCCGCATAAACGTAATCCGATTGTCAGCGAAAGGATTACCGGACTTTCACGATTGCTGCGGGGCAATGCCTCAGCGGCGATGGAAAACGTTGCACTTTGGCACGAGCGCGATATTTCTCATTCATCCGTTGAGCGCATAATCGTTCCCGATAGCTGCATCGCGCTTGACTATATGCTCGATTTAATGATTAAGCTTCTTGACAATCTTTTGGTTTATCCGGGAAATATGCTTCGCAATTTCAGATTAACCCGCGGCTTGGTTTTTTCTCAAACTATGCTTTTGAAGCTTGTTGAAAAAGGGGCGACACGGGAAGAAGCATGTAAACTTGTTCAGACTCCCGCAATGAAAGTCTGGGCTGATAAAAATCTCAATTTAAAAGATGAGTTGATTAAATCGGAAGAAATTAAAAGATATATTTCCGTTGATGAAATAGAAGAACTTTTTGACGAAAGCAAAATGTTAAAAAATATAGATTATATTTTCGACCGGTGTTTTTCGGAAAAATAAATTAACGGTTTACTATTTGAGGAATCTAAAAAAAGAATGAAATCGATATTAATAATAGACGACGAAAAAGAAATTTGCGAAAGCATTAAAATGATTCTCGATTACGAGGATTACTATTCCGAGTATGTAACCGATCCGCTTCTTGCAAAGGAGAAATTGAAATTTTCGGAATTCGCCGTAATCCTTCTTGACATTCAAATGCCGGGGATGAACGGCTTTGAGTTTTTAGATTGGATTAACCGGAATGAGATTAAAACGCCTGTGATAATTATTTCTGCTCACAGCAGTTTGGAAAATGCCGTTAAAGCAACAAAACACGGAGCGTTCGATTTTCTGGAAAAACCGATTGACCGCGACAAATTGCTGATAAGCATACGCAATGCAATAAAACACTACACTATTTACAAAGAGAATCTTGAACTTAAATCCGCGATTGAAAACGAATGGGAAATTATCGGAGCGAGCGAAACAGTAAAGGAAATTTTGCAAACCATAGATAAAGTTGCGCCAACCGATGCAAGAGTATTAATCACCGGTGAAAACGGAACAGGGAAAGAACTTGTAGCTCGCGCGATTCATCGAAAAAGCAGAAGAAAAGAGGGACCGTTTATAGAAGTAAATTGCGCCGCAATTCCGAAAGAACTTATCGAGTCGGAATTATTCGGACATGTAAAAGGCTCTTTTACCGGAGCAATTAAAGACCATACGGGAAAGTTTGAGCTTGCGGACAAAGGAACGTTATTCCTTGATGAGATTGGCGATATGAGTTTAGATGCTCAGGCAAAAGTTCTGCGCGCTTTGGAAGACGGACGGATTCGTAAAGTCGGCGGAGATGATTACGCGGAAGTTGACGTGAGAATTATTTCGGCAACGAACAAAAACTTAACCGAAGAAATTAAATCGGGGAATTTTCGAGAAGACTTATTTCACCGAATAAACGTAATTCCCATTCACGTTCCTCCTTTAAGAGAAAGGCGGGAAGATATTCCGGAACTGATTGATTACTTCTCCGATAAGCTTCATAGAAAAAACGGACTGCCGAAAAAAGAGTTCTCTAAAGAAGCGATTGAGGTAATAAAAAGTTTAAACTTTTCCGGCAACATAAGGGAATTGAAAAATTTAGTGGAAAGATTAATGATTATGATTCCCGACCAAGTAATTAAGGCGGATGCGCTGATGAAATATCTTCCGGCGGACTTAGGTGAGATTGATTCCCTCTTTGATTTGACAAATTCATTTGCCGAATTCAAAGAAAAAACCGAGAAAATGTTCATTGAAAAACATCTGAAACTTAATAATTGGAACATAAGTAAGACTGCAGAAAGATTAGGAATTCAAAGAAGTCACCTCTACAACAAAATAAAAAAATACAATCTAGAGAAAAAGGAGAACCGACAATGAGTGAAACAATTTTCTCCAAGATAATTAAGCGTGAAATCCCCGCGGATATTGTTTACGAAAATGAAAAAGTACTTGCCTTTCGCGACATTAATCCGCAAGCTCCGGTTCATATTCTGATTATTCCGAAAGAAGAAATTCCTACCGTTAAAGAAATTGATCCGGAAAAACATGGTTCAATACTTGCCGCTATGCATGCCGCCGCGAACGAAATTGCAGCAGCCGAAGGCATTGCCGAAGATGGTTTCCGTTTGGTTTACAACTGCTGTAAACACGGCGGGCAGGAAGTTTACCACATTCACATGCACCTTCTCGGCGGAAGACAAATGAAATGGCCTCCGGGCTGATTTATAGTATTTTTTCCCGATTTAATTTACGGCATAAAAGCTTGTTTTTTATGCAAAGTTAAATTATGGAAATAAAAGGATAAAATGTTTTTCAAATGGAAAGTTACCGAACAGCAATCTCATATTGGCTTGAAGAAAAAGTATTATTATTGCAAAAGATTTGAGTAAAAATGAACCTTAAAAAAGAGATTAAAATATATGGCTAAAAAGAACGGAAACGGGGTTTATGCTGAGCAAGGTCGAAGCAAGAAAGCAAAAACGATGGAAAGCTGGATTTGGGGTGCTGCATGTAGCATCAGAGGTGCACAAGACGCTCCAAAATACAAGGATTATATTCTCCCATTGATA
>CAYLYR010000073.1:0-9898 GCA_964387835.1 uncultured Melioribacter sp. | reverse complement strand
CCACAAACAAAAACGGCGGATGAATCTGCATCCAAAAGTTTTGCAATAGCGGATTCATTCCATTACCATCAATAATAAGCTGATTAACGGTAACTCCGTTCTCAAGCAATTTTGCCACTAAGTCGTGAGTCATTTTAAGAAAAAAAGTTGAGGATTGCTGATCTTGAAAAATAAATTTATCGATAAAGGGTAGCCCTAAATATGCAGTATTCAGTTTACTAATCGGAATATAACGAGCATGTTCCCAAATATAGGAAAAGGGATTTGACATCAGAGGATTATTCAGCACAAGTAAAAAAAGAAGTGTTAGGGAAAAAATCATCATCACACGAGGTTCCAAGTCTCCCCTTTTTCCCGTATAATCCATCAGGGCTTGACCTATCAAAACTGCAAAAAGCGACCAGAGAAGGATACTTCCCGCCTGTCCGGCATAAAAAGATGATATAAGCAAACCGAGAGGAAGCGTATTATCGCTATAACTAAATACATACTTAAACTGGTATTGATGTGTAAGAATTGCATGAAGCAGAAATGCGGAAGCTCCTATTACGGAAATAGTAATAACATGAAAACCAATACGACCGAATTTGAGCGCTTCATCATTTCCTTTATAAGCAAAATAATATGCTATTATTGTAAAAATACTTGCCACGAGAGCAAGCATCAAAAATATATTTCCAATCATGAAGTTATCTTTCTAATTATGAATTTTTCTGTTCGGTATTTTCTGCATCCTGATATTTAGAAGGACATTTGGTTAGAATTTCCTTCGCGTGAAACACTCCGTTTTTATATTTTCCGGTAACAACAACGCTTGTAGCATGTTCAAAGTTATTCGGGATAGTACCGTTATAAACCACCTTCATCTCTTCGCCTTTGTCATTCCGCAAAAAGAAAATAAATTTATTATGCTGATTATCTAAACGGTAATTCTTTTCTTTATCCCAACTGCCGGTTACTTTTACTGTTCTTCCGCTTTGCTGAATTTTGCTGAAATTATTTTCATACTTAACGTTTGTCTGCGTAAACAAATATCCCAGAACAGCAAAAAATATTACTATTATTAGTCCGCCGATTATATATTTATTCTTCATCTTTAATCTCCTCAACTTCTTTTTTAATTTCTTTTAATCTCTTATCCATGCTATTCATAAAAAGGAAAATTCCAAGCCAGATAACAAGTAAAATTAAAAAAACTATATATATCGAATTGTCCGATAAAAACTCTTTCAAGATAACCTCTTTCTGTTAATCAATTTTTCTTTAATAATTATAGATTCATAATTAATTTTCCACATCCAGTAATATAATATACTGAAAGCAATTAGCGATAGGAAAAACACTTCGAGCATATTTCCGTTCATTTTAAAATCAACAACCGGACCCGCATTTGTATCATCGGCTGATCCCGGATGCAAACCGTTCATTATCCGAGGCATAACAAAAACTAAAAAAGGGACTGTTAAGAAAGAGAAGATTGAATAAACCGCAGATAATCTCGCACGCTTCTCCTCCGATTCAATCGAGGAACGCAAAGCAAACAATGAGCCGTAAATTAAAAGCAGAACAAAAATACTGGTTTCACGCGGGTCCCAATTCCAAAATGACCCCCAAGTAAACTTCGCCCAAATCGAACCGGTAAGTGTTGCAAGCACTGCAAAGACCATACCGATTTGAAGTGCCGAAAGAGACTTTGCGTCATCGTCCAAATCCTTTTTATATAGGTATCTTATGCCGTAAATTGTAGCCGAAAGAAAAGCTATTGAAGCCAGCCAAGCTGTAGGGACATGGAAGAAAATTATTCTCGCAAGCTGACCCAAACCGGGAATATCAGGGAATTGGTTCCAGCCTTGAGGATGCCGAACAATCGGGAATGTCAGTCCTCCCCAAAAGACGAAAATCATTAAAACAAAAAGGATAATTTTTATATATTTTTTCACAAATCTCCTCTTATAAAAGACTAAATATACTATTTAAATTAATAACAAAAAAATATTTCTTTTTTATCTTAAAATATAATCTATTCGAGTTATTTTACCGTCAATATTACTTCTTGGAGCAATATTAAATATTTTGCATAATAGAGGATAAACATCAATATTCCAAATTGTTCCGGTTCTAAAATTAGATTTGAAAGCAGGTCCTTCGGCGATAAATATTCCGTGCATGTCTAGCGCGTCTTTATCATAGCCGTGGTTACCTTTCATAGCAAATTTTCCGACATAACTCTTTATCGATTGATTATCAACAAGCGACCAACCTAAATCTGCAATTAGAATAATATTGGAGATGAAAGGATTGGAATCAAAAAAGTAATAATCCGGCATTTCACTTTTTTTATAAACCTTGTAATGATTTTCATTCTTTTTCAATATGCGGTAAACCGCTTCATCTTTGTTGTTTGTTGAAATCATCATAATCGGACCGGAAGATTGATACTTAACGTTGTACCCTTTCAACATTTTCTCAACATTTATTACTCTTTCGGGAGAAATATTGGTCATCCCGTGATCGGAAACAATAATGATATTCAGACTATCGAACATATTAATTTTTTTCAGTTGTTCAATTAAGTACCCTGTTACCGTATCCAAACGTGCGATAGCATAATTTTCTTCAGGTGAATCCGGACCGTAGTCGTGTCCGTAAGTATCGGTAAGAGAATAGTAAAGAGTATAAAAGTGCGGTCTCTTACTAATCGGCAATTGAAGCCAAGAAGAGATAGTATCAACCCTTGATTCATAATTTACTTTTGAGTCGTAGTACTTAAAAATATCGGGATGATGTCCTTTCCCTTCCATCGAGGAAGCAGGCCAGAAAAAGCTTGCTGTTTTTATCCCGTTTCTGTCAGCTGTAGTCCAGAAAGGTTCGCCGAGATACCACTCCGGATTACTAACCTCCTTCCTATCGCTTAATTTATAAACTTTACCCGTGTATGGATTCTCAAACTTATTCAATATTATGCCGTGATTTTCCGGATACATTCCGGTGATTATTGATAGATGATTAGGAAAAGTTTTAGAAGGAAATGCAGGGCGAAAACTTTCGGCACGAACTCCCTTTTTAATTAACTTATCCAAATTAGGCGTTATCCCTCTATCCAAATAATCCCATCTGAATCCATCGAAAGAAATCAGCAGAACATAAGGTTCCGTATTCGGATGAGTTTGTGAAATAATTTTAATCGGCTGTAGAAAAACACCGATTAGCAGCAGCAATAATAAAGTAATCTTTTTCATTTCTATTCCGGGAATTAAAATGGTTAGTATTTTATTTAATGTCTAACTAAGTTTTCAAATTTTTCATGAACAATTAAGTAAGATTATTAATGAAAAATAAGAAAATTTAACAAGCTAATAAAACAAAAAAGCCCCGACAAGCGGGGCTTTTGAAAATAATATTCTTATATATTTTAGAGACGAATTCCAAAACCTACGTTGTAAGTTCTTTCAAGTCCGAAAAATACTTCAGCTCTTTGTGCAGAGTGTTTTTCAACACCGTCAATGCTTGTGCTGAGTGCATTGTAACGACTTTCGTCGGTTGCATCGGAAATGTATTCCGCATCAGTCAAGTTGAAAATGTGAGCAAATACATTCATGCTGACACCTGCAACTTTGAAAGGAATAAAATATCTGAAGTGGAAATCAAACAACGAGTAATTCGGCACTTGCCATACTTGCGCTCTATCGGTTTCATCGGTTCTGCTGAACGGATCCCAATCGGCATAGTAGTTAGCGTTGTAACGAGCGACTAACTGTGCGGTCATGCCATTAATAGGATATACGGAAGCGGAAAGAGCAACCTGTGTTTGAGGAGCGTCACCGACCTTCAAGTCTTTTACGTAGAATTTATATTCAACGTTAGGATCTGCAGGGTTATCATAGTTTTTATAAGTTCCGGAAACGTCATTATCATAGTACCAGTTTCCGAATGAAGCCGCCATGTCCAATCTGAACATTTTAACCGGCTGCCAAGCGCCTTCAAATTCAACGCCCATGTGAACCGAGTTCATACCTGTCAAGAATACCAATGCTCCGTTACCGGAAGTATCAACCTGAACATATTTGGTTTGTGCGCGGTCTTTCCAGAAAGTATAGTAACCGTTTAATTTTAACGTAAGAGCGTCTTTTGTATAATTAACGCCGGCTTCAACACTATAGAATTTTTCATTTGTAGGATGATCTGCAAATGTACCTGATCTGTCATCGATAACTTGGTCAAAAATCGGAACTTTGGAAACATAACCGAAGTTTGTGAAAGCCGATAAATCGGTTGAGAATCTGTAACTGAATCCGGTTTTAAACTGATAACCGTTGAAGTAAGAAGACTCTAATGAGAATTCATTTCCATCATCGGCTTTTCTGAAATGGTTAGTATATTTGTATTTAATTGTTGACCATGCCAATGTTGCATAAGTAGTAAATACAGGTGTTGCATATTCTGTCTGCCAGTAAGCGCCTAACCAATTAATATCGTTAGTGTTGTTATATGCAATTTTATCACCGAGTTTTTTCATATACTGGTCAGGGGTATCGAACTGATTTCCATTGTAAACGTAATAGTCGCCGCCGAGTAAATCTCTAACTTCACGATAGTGATCTACTTGTGCGATTCTAGCGTCGATACCAACAGTAGATTTAATTTGATCATTAATCTTATAGATTGCTTTGGACAATAATCCGTATGTCCATTGCTTGTTAACACTGTTTCTTAAAATACCTTTTGAAACTTTTAAACCGGTAGCAGAATCAACGTTTGCAATGTTCTGTGCAATTGTTCCGTCCCAGTCTGCAACTCTTGAAGGACCTGAATAATCCCATTTCAAATGTCCGTATGTTCCGGTTCCGCCGCCGATTCCGCCGGAATAATAAAGAGTTGTATAAGTACTGAGTTTTTTATTAAGATTGGAATACCAGTTTAAGTTAACTTGAGGTTTGTGATAATAGTTTTCTCTTTCATTAATAAATCCGGTATTGTATCTGTCAGCCGTAGAACCGTTCCAGTATTGTTGTCCGTTATATGTCGGGTCAACTGTATTCCAGTTTTCATTGTAAAGTCTTCCTCTCGGAGATTGCGGTTTTGCTTGTACTTGTTCCGAAGTGTAACCAAGAACATCTTTAGCGTATGTTGAGTCATAAGCTGCAGCGTTCTGTTTGTACAAGTTCTGTCCGTGTCTCTGAGGAGCGCCGACTGCATACAATTCAATTCTGTTGTTAGCGTTCAAATTGTAGGAAGCACCGAAGTAATATGCCCAAGCGTCTGTCCAAGTTTTGTCAACAACGCCGTCTCCGGTTTTTCTAACAACGCCGAGAGTAACAGCCCATTTTTTATCAATCAAGCCTGTATTTCCATACAAGCTGGTTTTCAAAAATGAACCTGAACCGAATTCTTGTTTGAAGCTGAATCCTAAGTTATGAGCGGTAGGATCCGTGATAATATTCATTGTACCGCCGATAGCGGGAGTAGCTAAGTTAACGGCTGTAAGTCCTCTTTGAACCTGAATCGAAGAAGTAGCGTCTCCGAGTCCGTCCCAGTTTGACCAATAAACCCATCCGTTTTCCATATCGTTTACAGGAACACCGTTAATCATTACGGCAACATTTCTCTGGTTAAAACCGCGAACGTTAATTCTGGCATCGCCTGCGCCGCCGCCCTGCTGTGTAGCATAAACGGAGGGAGTAGTGTTAAGAACCATTGGAATATCTTGTGAACCGAGTTTCAATTCCATATCTTTTTTCTCAACATCAGTAAATGCAACCGGAGTTTCCTGCTCTTTAGCGCGGTCGGCTAAAACGGTTACACTCAATGAAAATTGTTTGTCACGTAACGAAAAGTTAACTTCAACATTATTAGTTACGTTTACATTTGCTTCTTTGGTTTCAAAACCAATATAACTACATACGATGGTGTAGTTTCCTTTGTCTAACTTAAATGCGTAGTGTCCGTTTTCATCGGTTGCAGCGCCTGTGTAGGTGCCTTTTACCACTACATTTGCACCGATAAGTTTTTCGCCGTTTTCAGCATTTGTTACTGTACCTTGAACGGTGTACTTCTGTGCAAACATTGCAGATGTTACGAATAACATCGCAAACACAAGGAATTTGTAAGCTTTTCTCATTGAACAGCCCTTTGTTTGTTATTGATTAGTTTAGTTATTAGTTTATTTTTCATATTGAATAATAAAATTTCGGAGTAACAAAATTGTTACAATTTAAAATGAATGTCGTTTTCCTTGGATTTTGTGAATGTGAAAATTTTAATTGACGCAAAATGAAATTCCGTTTCATTATCATTATTATCATTCTTATTTTTGATAGGTTAAAAGTTAAGAAAAATTTTAAAAACAAAAAATTTTTTTATTAAAAAATTGGATATTTATGAATGAACAAATAATTGAAAAAATAAAGAAAATTAAGTTGGTCGTATCCGATGTTGACGGAGTTTTAACAGACGGGAAACTTTACTTCAACGAGTCGGGATTGGAACTAAAAAGCTTTAACGTAAAAGACGGTTTAGGCTTTGTTCTCTTACAAAAAAAAGGTATAAAAACGGGAATAATTACTACGGACACATCTCCTATAATAAATGCACGCGTAAAACGCTTTAGTCCCGATTTTTTAGTTACCGGAACTTGGGAGAAACTTGAAGCTCTTCATCTAAAACTTACCGAATTAAATATTGTTCCTGAAGAAACAGCTTACATAGGCGATGACGTTAACGATTTTGAGATTCTCTCTGAAGTAGGCTTTTCAGCCGCGCCTGCCGATGCCGTTGAAAAAATCAAATTAACCGCTGATTATATTTGTAAAGCCGCCGGTGGGAACGGAGCTTTCCGCGAACTTGCGGAGCTTGTTCTGCAATATTCGGACAATACTATTAAGCCATAAAAGAAAAAAGGGCGAGTTCTCTCGTCCTTTTTTATATTTCAATAATTTTAATTATCCCCTTCCACTTTATCATAAAAATTACTCAAAACCGCGATGGCATCCCTTGGGATAAAAAAGCTGAACCGTCTGAATCCTTCCATATCAAGATAACCTTTATTCGTTGCAATCATTTCTTCAATCAGTTCTCTCGGAACTCTAAAGAAAACCGTTTCCGAGACACCCCGAACGCCTTCCTGCTGCACAACCGGGAAACGGTCCATTTTGCAGTTTTGCTCATAACCGTCAACGCTTAACTTTACGCTCGAAATTCTCGGCGTAGTCGTATAGTTAACAAACTTAACCGCAAAAACAAATTTGTCTCCAAGCTTTTCTTTTTCGTAACTGTACTGAAAATAAATTTCAAACGGGATTTCATTTGAATACGGCTTGGCGTAAAACATATCTGAAGTTACCGTATAATAGTCTGATTTGGAATCTTTTATTTTTTTAGTAATCCGTACCGTGTGCGAACATCCCGAAAAAACCAAGCCGAACAATAAGACGGAAAAAATCATTTTATAGTTTTGCATATTCCACCTATTAGTCTTTATTAAGTAAATGCCTTTTAATCTTATGAGTTGTTGTCTTTTCAAATTCATGCTCTCTGACAATAAATTTTTGTATTCTTTTGTAAGGAGTCAGAATTTGATTGACCGCATCAACTTCTTCTTTAATTTTAACTTTAATGACTTCATCGGTTAGTTTAATTCCCTTTTCTTCGGCGTACCTCATAAATGATTCCGAATCGGGAACAATTTGCGCCGTAATTATTTCCCCTTGCTTTTTATCCTTAGCTCCATAAACCGCAGATTCCAAAATAAACTCGCTTCTGTTCAGAAGTTCCTCTATCTCTTCGGGAAAAACATTTTTTCCGCTTTTGGAAATAATCACGTTTTTTGCTCTCCCGTTAATATGAAGAAATCCGTCATCGTCAATAAAACCAATATCACCGGTTTTGAACCAACCGTTTTCAAAAACTTCTTTAGTCAGTTCTTCATTTTTGTAGTAACCTTTCATCACGTTCGGACCTTTGGCAAACACTTCTCCGATTCCTTCTTCATTCGGGTTGTTTATTTTCAGTTCCACACTCGGAAGCGGAAGTCCCGCTGCGTCATCCTTAAAAGCATCAAGTCGGTTAACCGCAAGTATCGGAGAAGTTTCGGTTAAGCCGTAACCCTGCAGAAAATTAAATCCGAACTCCCGTAATCCCTTTGCAACAGCAGGGTCCGGAGCAGCCCCGCCGGCAATAAACAATCTTATTGCGCCGCCGAATTTTTTATGCACTTCATTAAAGATTTTTTTCTTAATATTTTTAGCCCCGAGCTTTTCGGCAATATCGGTAACTTTCTGCAAAACCGGCACAACTTTCGATTTTGTTTTATCCGCTTCAATCGCTTTTGTAATGCCTTTGTACATTTTATCGAAAAGAAGCGGAACGCCGAGCATAAGCGTCGCGTGAACTTTGTTCATATCGTCAACTATTGTTTTAAGCGAGCGAGTGTAATGAACCGACGAACCGCTATAAAGGGGACAAAGCATTCCGCATGTACATTCGTAAGTGTGATGAATAGGAAGCACCGATAGAAATCTATCAGAGGGCAGCATTTGAATCATGGCGAGCATATCATGAAGATTGGAGACTAAATTTTTTTGTGTTAACATTACGCCTTTTGCATGCCCAAGCGAGCCGGAAGTAAAAATAATCTCGCTTGTATCTTCATCATTAATTTCGGGAAAGGCTGAAATATCAACGCTTGCCTCGGAATCAATCATCTCCTTCATAATCAAGAATTTCTCGTTTGCATCAGTCTCATCCATACAAACAAAAGCTTTTATTTTTTTAAGTGCAAAATGTTCTTCGGAGAAAAGAGAAGAATATGTATCGGAGAAAATAACCGCTTCGGCATCCGACTCGTGAATAATATTGAGGATTTCATTCTCATGCAGATTTTTATCAATCGGGACAACCACCATGTTAAATGAAGTAATCGCCAAATAACTAATTGCCCATTGCACCCGATTTTCTCCTATCAGAGCAACATGAGTTCGTTCCGGCAAATCGGCATTACGCAAGGCGTTTCCGAATTTACATACATTATCCAACAGACTATTGTAAGTAACTCTTTGAATTGGAGTTTTCTTAATGTCTTCCAAAGCGAGCTTATCTCCGAAATTCTTTGCGGAATTAATCAGCATTTCCTGAAGCGTTTTATAACGAGGAACATTGTAGTATTTTATTTGCTTCATTTTTCTTCTCCCGATTAAAAATTTTTTTTAATTTTATAAAGTTAATAAAAGTACGGACAATATATGAAAACATACGACCCGCGAATGCACACTGCCGAACATATCTTAAACGGTACAATCGTCAAGATGTTCAATAAAGATAGGGCTTTCAGCTCGCATATCGAGACAAGAAAATCCAAATGCGATTACAAAAACTTTACACGAAACTTAACCGAAGAAGAAATTTCCGAAATTGAAAAAAGAGTGAATGAAGTAATCAACCGCAACTTGGATGTTTCCGAAAACTTTATGCCGTATGATGAAGCAAAAACCAAATTCAACTTATTCCGCCTTCCCAAAGGGAATTATGATAAGCTCAGAATAATACACGTCGGCGATTACGACGCTTGTCCATGTATCGGCAATCATGTTGAGAACACATCTGAAATTGGTGAATTTAAGATTACTTCCACAAGGTATAAGGAGGGAATTTTAAGAATTATATTTAAGCTACTTCGCAATGAATAACATCTCGACTTTTACCGTTTTGTTTTTACAACTTTTTATTTCTTCAATTTTATACGGACAGGAAACTACAATGGGAAACAGAAACGAGAACTTAATAATTGATTTCAAATTATCTTTTGATGAAGCCGTAGCAGGAACTGATTTTCCGCAAGAAATAAGAGCCAATCTTACTTTAGTAAAAATTAAGCATTTAGGCTTTGATGGTAAGATTCACGTCG
>CAYLYR010000072.1:0-9973 GCA_964387835.1 uncultured Melioribacter sp. | reverse complement strand
ATTACAGACTCAACTAAGTTCATAAAAAGAATTACTTGGGATGTTAAGCCTACTCTGAAGTTCGGTTCAATCAGCGCTATTCGCGGGCAAGATTTGGCAGTGCTCGATATACTCAAAAGCTTTGATTGGAAACGCCCGATTTACTTTTCGGTTACCTGCTCCGATGACGCTAAGCTCGGGCTGGATAACTACATGAAAATGGAAGGGCTTGCTTACAGATTCGTCCATGAGAAATCATCCAACGGTTTAACATTTCTAAATGAAAAAATAATGCGCGATGATTTATTCGACAGTACGAATGTATTCAGTAAAACTTATCGTCCCGGATTGAAATTCCGCGGGTTAAACGACCCGACTGTTTTCTTCAATGCAAACCAAATTAGACTTGTGCAGAATTATCGGAATTCATTTATCAGATTGGCGCTCTATTATCTTTATGATAGGAAAGATAATAATATGACTATTGCTACGTTAAATCAGATGGAGAAAAAACTTCCGCGTCATATTATTCCGATGGATTACAGACTGATGTTTGATGTCAGCGGAATTTACAGACAAGCCGGAGCAAACACCGAGTATCTTGCAATGACAAAGGAAATCGAGACAAAGGCATGGAAAATGCTGGAGAAAAATCCCAGAAATTTAACGAGCAATTACAATCCGTACCGGATGCTTCTTGAAATCTACGATAATACGGGACAATACCGAAAAGCCCTTAAAGTAGTGGATAAATTAGGAAAAGTAATTCCCGGAGATAAAACCGTTAACATGCTTAGACAAAAATACACGGCAATGTTAAAACATAAGAAGTGATTGTCGTCGAGACAGAGAAAATTCAATTCATAAAATAAAAAAGCCCGGGAATTTCTCTCGGGCTTTTTATTTGTACACAAATTATCTATTATTAACTGCAGCCGGTTGTTGCTCCGCATGTCATGCACTTGGTGCAAGTTCCGTTGCGGACCATTGTCATGCTTCCGCATTCGGGACAAACATCACCGGTGTATCCTTGTTCTTTTGCTTGTTCAACTGCTTGAGCTTTTTCTACAAGCTCCATTTTTCTGGAATATTCTTCTTTGGGAGCGTTGTTGTTATTTTCGGCTAAGGTAACCGGACGTTCGCGAGTTTCTTCTCTATCGGAATCAATTTCGGCATCACGGAGAAAAGAGACTGAGGGCGTACGTTTTATAATCGGATCATCCTTAACGTGAGCAAGGTCGTTTCTGCCGAGATATGTTACGGCAAGCTCACGGAAGATGTAATCAATTACCGATGTAGCCATCTTTATTCGTCTGTTTCCCAGAACCATTCCGCTCGGTTCGAATTTTGTAAATACAAATGCATCAACAAATTCTTCCAAAGGTACTCCATGCTGTAACCCGAGCGAAACTGCAATTGCAAAACTGTTTAGCAGGCTTCGGAATGCCGCGCCTTCTTTAGCCATGTCAATAAAAATTTCTCCAAGCTGTCCGTTTTCATATTCCCCGGTTCTGATATAAACCGTCTGACCGCTGATTTTAGCTTTTTGAGTGTATCCGGTTCTTCTGTCTGGAAGTCGTTTACGTTTTGCAATATATCGGTGAATAATTTTTTCAGCAACTTTAACAATATCGTTTTGTTCCGCATACTCTTGTAGTTCTTCAATATCGTCTTCCGAAACCGTGTTTAAAGGTTGAGATAATTTTGAACCGTCTCTGTAAATAGCGTTTGCTTTCAAGCCGAGTTTCCACGATTCCACATAAGCGCTTTTAATATCTTCGATTGTGGCTTCGTGAGGGAAGTTAACGGTTTTGGAAATTGCTCCCGAAACAAAGGGCTGCGCGGCAGCCATCATGTAGATGTGTCCTTCCGGTCGGATAAAGCGAGTTCCTTTTTTGCCGCATTTGTTTGCGCAATCAAAAACAGGGTAATCTTCCGCTTTGAGGAAAGGAGCGCCTTCAACAGTCATTGTTCCGCAAACGTAATCATTTGCAGAAGCGATTTCTTCTTTTGTAAAGCCTAACCACTCAAGCAAGTTAAAATTATATCCGTTAAATTTTTCTTCGGGAATTTTTAGTATGTTTTTAAGAAAATCTTCGCCGATACTAAACTTATTAAATGCAAAGTTTAAGTCGAAAACCGATGGAAGCATGCTATCAACTTTAGATAAAACTTCTTCGGTAAAACCTTTTGCTTTAAGAGTTTCCTTATTTATATACGGACATCCTTCAAGAGTTCCTGCGCCTTTCGCATATTTAACAATCTCATTTATTTGATCATTGTTGTATCCGAGTTTTTCGAGCGCCGGAGGAATCGATTGATTGATTATCTTAAAGTATCCGCCGCCTGCTAATTTTTTGAATTTAACCAAAGCAAAGTCAGGCTCAATCCCCGTAGTATCGCAATCCATTACCAAGCCTATTGTTCCCGTTGGGGCTATTGCCGTAACTTGTGCATTCCGGAAACCGTATTTTTCACCGAGAGCGACCGCATGATCGGCAACATCGCGCGCCGCTTCAAGTAAGTCGGAAGGGCAATAACGGGGATCGATTCCCATTGGGGTTACCGTGAGATTTTCATATTCTTCCTTAGGTACGTTGTGCGCTGCGCGTTTGTGATTTCTTAAAACACGGAGCATCGCTTCTTTGTTTTTCTCGTACTTATTGAATGTCCCGAATTCCTTTGCCATTTCGGCTGAAGCAGCGTAGGCAGTCATGTGCATAATTGCGCTTACGGCTCCTGTTATTGCCTGAGCTTCTTTACTGTCGTAAGGAATGCCCTGACGCATCAGTAGTGCGCCGATATTTGCGTAGCCGAGTCCGAGTGTTCTGAAATCATAACTTTTCTGCGCCATTTCTTTACTCGGAAATTGCGCCATGAGAACGCTTATTTCAAGTACAATCGTCCATAATCGAGTAGTATGTTTAAATTCCTTTATCAGAAATTTCTTTTTCTTTTCATCATAGAATTTCACCAAATTTAATGATGCCAAGTTACATGCGGTATCGTCTAAGAACATATATTCCGAGCAGGGATTAGATGCGTTTATTGCTCCGCTGTTGGGACATGTGTGCCATTCGTTAATAGTGGAGTGATATTGCATTCCCGGATCGGCGGAAGACCATGCGGCAAAACCGATTTCTTCCCACAAATCCCTTGCTTTAATTGTTTTGCAAGGTTCGGGCTTGCGTCCTTCTTGCTCTGCTTTTTTCTTTTCGGTTCTCCAGTAGAGATTCCAATCTTCATCGTTCAAAACGGCGGTCATAAATTCATTGGTTACTCTTACGGAGTTGTTTGAGTTTTGTCCCGAAACGGTTAAATATGCTTCCGAGGTCCAATCGGTATCGTATTCCGGAAACTCAATTGACTTAAACCCTTGTTTAGCAAGCTCGATAACGCGTTCGATATAGTTTTGGGGAATTTGAGCTTTTTTTGCTTCACTAATAGCGAATTTTAATTTTTTATTAGTTCTTTTGTTGAACCTATCGTTTTCCGGATGCTCATCGTAGCAAGCTTTCATAATGTTATTAAGATGTAAATTGGCAAGTTTGGAACCTGCAACAAGCGCCGCAACTTTTTGTTCTTCTACAACTTTCCAATTTACATATTCTTCAATGTCCGGATGATCGACATCCAAAGTTACCATTTTTGCAGCTCTTCTCGTTGTGCCGCCCGATTTAATTGAACCTGCCGCACGATCGCCGATTTTTAGAAACGACATTAATCCCGATGATTTACCGCCGCCGCTTAAAGGTTCGCCAACGCCTCTTAGAGCGGAAAAGTTTGTTCCCGTCCCCGAACCGTATTTAAATAGTCGCGCTTCACGAGTCCAAAGATCCATTATTCCGCCTTCGTTTACCAAATCGTCTTTTACGCCTTGAATAAAACAAGCATGCGGCTGCGGGTGTGTGTAAGAATCGAATGACTCGGTTAGTTGTCCCGTTTGAAAATCTACATAATAATGTCCTTGCGAAGGACCGGTAATACCGTATGCCCAATGCAAGCCAGTATTAAACCATTGCGGACTGTTAGGCGCTGATTTTTGTGTTGCGATAAGAAAAATCATCTCATCGTAAAAAGCTTTTGCATCCTCCTCAGAATCAAAATAATTTGCTTTCCAGCCCCAATAAGTCCATGTTCCCGCTAATCTGTGAAAAACTTGCTTGCTGTCGTTTTCATGTGAGAATCTTTCTCTTTCGGGAAGTTCATTAAGTAAATCGGTATCGGGGACCGAACGTTGCAGCCATTGCGGAACGCCTTTTTCTTTTACTTTTTTCAGTAATCTCGGAACTCCCGCCTTCCTAAAATATTTTTGGGCGATTATGTCAGTCGCTACTTGCGACCACGAGTCGGGAACGATGACATCGTCCATTCTGAAAACAAGCGTACCGTCGGGGTTTTTTATCTCGGAAGTCCGCTTGACAAAGTTAAGCCCGGCATAGGGGGATTCGCCGGTTTTGGTAAATAGTCGCTTTATTTTCATAGCTTTCCTAAATTTAAGAGGTTTAAAAATTCGGGTAAAGACCCGTTTATTTCAAATTTATTTTTTAATATTTTCACAGGGCAAGTGCGTTTCAATAAGTGGAAAATGGTTTGCAAATTATTGAATTTGATATTTAAAATCAAACCAAATATTTAAATAAATTTGTAAAAATAAATCAATCTGTTTATGACAAAGTTAAGCAAGTGAATGTAAAGAAAAGAGTTACTTCATTCTATTTCATAAAATAATTTTGCAAAAAGATTAAATTATTTTTTTAATTTCAGTTCTAATTATTTGAAATTATTCAATTTGAAAAGGGAAATTATGAAACATAAAAGAGCCGCGGGAATATTACTTCATCCTACTTCTTTACCCGGAAAATACGGAATTGGAGATTTGGGTAATAATGCTTATAAATTTATTGATTTTATGGAAAAAGCCGGACAGAAATTATGGCAGGTTTTTCCGCTGGGACCTACCGGTTTCGGAGATTCTCCGTACCAAAGCTTTTCGGCGTTTGCAGGAAACCCGCTGCTTATTAGTCCAGACTTACTGAAAGAGAAAGGTTTTCTCAGTGATGAGGATTTAGTCCGTATCCCTGAGTTTGAACCGCATAATATTGAATACGGAAAGCTGATTGATTACAAAACCGGTCTGTTGAAAAAAGCATTTGAAAACTATCGAAAAATCGGCTTTTCAAATCGTGAAGAATATGAAAAGTTTTGTAACGAGAACTCTTTTTGGCTTGATGATTATGCGCTATTTATGGCAAGTAAGGAATATCACGGCGGAGTTCTTTGGACGGAATGGGATAAATCAATTGCTTTTCGAGATGCTGATAAATTAGATGAATGGAGAGAGAAACTTTCAGAGCTTATTGATTATCAAAAATTTATTCAGTTTTTATTTTTTGAAGAATGGAGCGCGCTCAGGCAATACGCTAATCAAAAAGGAATAACAATAATCGGTGATATGCCTATCTTTATTGCTTATGATAGTTCGGACGTTTGGGCAAATAAGGAATTGTTTACTGTTGATGAAGAAGGAAAACTCGAAACCGTTGCCGGAGTACCTCCCGATTATTTTAGTCCGACAGGACAGCTATGGGGAAATCCTCTCTATCGCTGGGACGAAATGCGTAAAGATAATTTCAGTTGGTGGAAGAAACGTTTCGGAAAACTTTTTGAACTTGTGGATATTGTTCGGATTGACCATTTTAGAGGATTTGAAGCTTTTTGGGAAATCCCCGGCGGCGCTCCGAATGCGATTAAAGGCAAGTGGATTAAAGCTCCCGGCGACGAACTTTTTACCGAGATAAAAAAGACTTTCGGAGAACTCCCGATTCTTGCCGAAGATCTCGGCGTAATCACCGATGAAGTGCGTGCCCTTAGAGATAAATTCGGTTTCCCGGGAATGAAGATTTTACAATTTGCATTCGGTAAGGATGGCGATAAAAATTTTCTCCCGCATAATTACACTAAAAATTGTGTGGTTTACACCGGCTCGCATGATAATGATACAACTAAAGGTTTCTTTGAAAAGGCAATGAATGAGGATATCGAACTTTTTGAGTGGACTCAAGACTACATAAATTATTTCGGTGCGGAAATAGTTTTTCCACTCATAAAAGAAGCGTATAAATCGGTTGCAAATTATGCAATAATTCCAATGCAGGATATTCTGAACCTCGGGTCGCATGCAAGGATGAATTTTCCGGGAAAACTCGGAGGAAATTGGAGTTGGAGATTTAGCTGGGATCAGATCTCAAATGATCTTCCATCCAAGTATTATTATCTGAGTAAACTATATGAGAGATAAATATTAGAATGTTAAAAGAGATTTAGTGTAAGAAAACTCTTTTATTGTTGCGTTTTTGAACCATAATTTTCCGAGTGTTGCGTAATTGAAACATTTTCTGCTCATCTTCCCTAAGTATGTTGCATTTTTGCAATATTCTTTCTAATTTTGAAATAAAAATTAAGAAGAATGAGAATTGCATGAGTGGCGCCGAGCAAGAAAATAATTCGATAATTATCAAAGAAAAACACATTCACAAAGCTATTGTAATAATTTCATTTATTATTACTCTTGCGGCATTGATAGTTTATATCAAGACCATGCCGAAGTTTAAGCTCCACGAAATTTATTATAAACCTTACATGTCCAATGAATACACAAAGCTCGTACGCTTTGATTCAACCGAAACCGTTAAGTTATTTTCCCTTCAAAAGAAAAATGAGGAAAACTCGTACGTAATTAAAGTTTCAAATTTAAAAGGGGTTAACTATGCTACTTTCAAAATAAAAGCAAGAAAAACTAAGCCGAATTGGACAATATTCAATGATGTTAACCATGATGGATTTAAAGACATTTTAATTTTTTATCAAAGGGGTGATTCTCTATTTCAATCTATATTTGATCAGCACAATAAAAAAATTATTTCAAGTGAAAGATTAATTTTAATAAAACCTAAAAAAGCTTTACACTTAAAGTGGTATATTAACTTAACCATCGGGGGAATTTTCAGCGATAGTCTGAAAAATGAACACTTAATTTTTTCTGTTTTTGCAACCGGCGCGGTTTATCCCCGGAGTGTATATGATTATAATTTATCTTCTCACAAGATTGAACGACAACTTAACCTACTCGCATCTCCGTATCACGTAAATCTCTTTGATATTAACAAAGACGGCAAGAAAGAGATAATCGTTTCGGCAACTTCAACGGCGACAATTGAAAAAATAAATGACAATAATAAGTATGATTTTTTCCACAGTTGGCTTATTGTTCTTAATCAAAAATTTAAGCCTTTATTCATATTAAAGAAAGGACCAAAATTTTCTTCGATAGTTTTCGACACACTTTCTACAAAGTCGATGAATTATATTGTCGCTGCCTACAGGTCGCCTACCTCAACAAATTTGCCGACGGAATTGTATAAAATTGATTCGACCGGGAATGTTGTAAATCGGGTCGTAATGAAATCCTTGGGCAGATTTCACTTTTTTGTATGTGAAAATAAATCTATTTGGTTTTCGTTTGGGGATAGCGTCAAAATCTATGATGCTAATTTGAAAATTCAACACCGTCTCTCTCTTCCGGAATCAGCCCCGATAAATATTTTTAATAATTTCTCTTTTGAAGGAAACCATTATGTGGTTGGCTGGGCAAACGGAAGCATATATTTATTTAATAGTGATTATGAACTTGTTTTGACAAAAAAGATTGAATTTTCAAGTAGGATATTCGGGGAGAATTTCACTTTGATTCAGAGCCGAAAAGGAGGACTTCCTTACTTTATGATAAGCGGAAAAATGCAGGGAAGACTTTTTGTTCTTGTTCCCAATAAAATTTCCTACATTATGTTTTTTATTTTCTTAGCGCTTTGGGGATTTTTATCTTTGTTCCTTTTCTACGCAAAAATAGTTGTTGAACAATTATTTATCTACTACCAATATTTTGTCCATTCTTCTTCCAGATCTTCCAATATGATTATCCTTCTTGATAACAATAAAAAAATAAAATATATGAACAAAGTCGCGAAACAAGTTCTCTGTCCCAAGGGAGACCAGTGCAAGCTGAATGAAGATTTTTCGTGGCTGAAACAATCATCGAGAGAACTCTTTAAATTTATAGATACTGGAATTAATACATCTAACGAGTCAACAGCCGAGTTTACTATTTCATCCGAAAGTCAAATTCTAAGAGTAAGAGGTACATTTACTCCATTTAAGTTAATCGGGACTTATCTCTTGGGATATTATTGCAGCTTAATAGATTTATCAAAAGCAATTGAAGCCGAGCGTGCAAAGGTTTACTCACATTCAATTCAAAAAGTTGCACACGAAATTAAGACACCTTTAAATTCCTTACTCTTTATTATCAAATCACTCGAATTTCAACATAACGGCGAAGAAGAAATAAATTCAAAAGAAGTGTTGAGCGACATAAAAATAATGGAAAAGGAGATTAAAAGAATTAAGATGCTTACTAATAATCTTTTGAAGTTTGCTAATTTGCAGAAGCCTCATTTTCAAGTTGTTAATATTGAAAAAATTATTGTTGAATCGTTAAATAAGTTTAACACATACAGAGGGAAGGGAGTTGAATTTAAAATCTCCGGATTTTTGGGAACGGTTTTTGCAGATGAATTCCAAATAAAAGAAGCTCTTCAAGTGTTAATAGAAAATAGTATTGATGCCATGAAAGCCAATGGAAAAATTGAGATTACTATTAGTAAAGAAAAACTTAATTATGAAGATTATCTTAAAATAATTGTTGCGGACGAAGGGATGGGAATTCCCGAAGAAATACGAGATGTGCTGTTTGACCCTTACGTTACAACAAAATTACATGGCACCGGAATGGGTTTGGCTATTGCTCAGAAAATTGTTGAAGATCATGGGAGCAAGTTAGTTTTTGAAACAGGTGAAGACGGCACAATATTTAGTTTTTATTTAAAATGCGTAAATTGTGGAGAAGAGGGATGAAAAATCCGCCTTTAATTTTAGCTATTGATGATGATGTTACATATTTGCAATCAATAAAAAAGATGATGAGATTCAGCGGTTTTATGGTTAGAACGCTCGATAACGTAAATTATGTGTTAGATGAAATAAAAGAACATAATTTTAGTGCAATATTATTGGATTTGCAAATGCCCGGTGTTACGGGGCTGGATTTGCTTCAAAAAATTATTTCTTACAAACCTGAAGTTCCGATTATTGTAGTATCCGGCACTGCGGGAATTGAAACCGCTGTAGAAGCCATTAAATTAGGCGCGTACGATTTTTTAGAAAAGCCCGTCGATTTTGAAAGACTTATGATTGCGATTAATAATGCTATTAAACATCTTTCCCTTAACATAGAAAGAGAAATGCTAACAAAGGAAATAGCATCTTCGCATCAAATACTGGGAGAAAGCGAAGCAACAATTAATATGAAAAATGAGATTGAGACTATCGGCGCTTCAAATATAAGAGCGCTGATTATAGGTGAAAGCGGCACCGGCAAGGAACTTGTAGCTTGGGGAATTTACCACAACAGTCCGAGGAAAAACAAGCCGTTTCTTAAAATAAACTGTGCTTCCATTCCTCATGACTTGCTGGAAAGCGAGCTTTTCGGACATAAAAAAGGTTCGTTTACCGGAGCCGTAAAAGATAAAATAGGGAAATTTCATGCGGCTGACGGCGGAACTCTTTTCCTGGATGAAATCGGCGAACTTGATATTTCAATGCAGGCAAAATTATTAAGAGTTCTTGAAGAAGGAGAAATCGAAATTCTCGGTTCTAATCAGAGTGTTCAAGTGGATGTACGAATTATAGCGGCAACAAATCAGGACTTACCGAAACTTGTTCGGGAAGGTAAATTTAGAGAGGATTTATTTCATAGATTGAACGTTGCGAAAATAGAGGTTCCACCGCTCCGAGAAAGAAAAGAAGATATTCTTCCGATTGCATATCATTTTATTGAAAAATATAATGAAGAATACAATAAAAAAATCAGAAGAAT
>CAYLYR010000071.1:0-9985 GCA_964387835.1 uncultured Melioribacter sp. | reverse complement strand
CAGCAGCCTGTTTGAGAGCGGCGGAATCAATCGCGGCGGGAACTTGCATATCTTTTCCTCCATAGAGTGCAAGAATGGGAACCTCAATTTGTTCCAAGTCATCGGTAGGGGAATATGAAAAGAAAAACTTTGTCCATGGATTTTTTAAAGCTGCTATTGTTTGATTTGCAAAAAGTTTGGCGTAAAGAGTATCACTTTTAATTTTTCTTCGGGTCGCTGCCGGCAGTTCCGGGTAACTCAGCAGAGCTTCGGAAAAGAGTTTGCCGAATAGTAATTCGGGATTTTTATTCTCACGGACACTATTAATAATTTCCTTTTCAAACGTTACTTTTCGGAGATAAACATTCTCAGGAGTGTTATCTTTTTTTAGAAAATTTTTAACTTGCCAAAGAGTAACGTCTCCTCCGCTGATCGTTGGTCCCGCCATTAAAATAATAAATTTAATGTCGTCGCTTGAAGCTGCTGCTATTATTGAGGCTAAGCCTCCTTCGCTGTGCCCGAGTAATCCGACTTTACCGAATTCGGAAAATGAATTAATAAAATCAGCCGCTGCCAAAGCATCATCGGCATAGTCGGCGGTTGTAGCAGTGGTTTCACCATTTTCGGATTTGCCTGCGCCTCTGTCGTCAAATCTGAAAACGGCTATTCCTGTGCGGGAAAGTGAATCGGCAATTGTTTTGAAAATTTTAAATCCGAAAATATTTTCATCTCTTGTTTGAGTCCCGCTGCCGGTTAATAAAATTACGCAAGGCGGATTACTAACTCCCGTCGGAAGCGTTAATGTTCCGGAAAGTTTTATATTGCCGTTATGGAATGAAGTATCTATTTGAGTAATATTTTGCGGAATAATGGTTGAGTAAATCGTAAAGAGAAGAACCGTTAATAAAAATTTCATTTTTACCTCCGTTTAATAAAACAAAATTAATAAATATTTGAGGAAAATTTTGCGTATTAATTCTTCAAATTATGAATTGCTTTTTGTTTTTTTTACCATCAACAATAGGAGAAAATCCTTTGAGGCAGCCGTTCTCCGGCTTCTATCATTAATAGCGAAAAAGAAAAAATTTGCGTACATTTATTTTTATTCGATTTACTATTTAAGAATTTAATCCGGAATTTATGCTTAATTATATTTGGCTTTCATTACTTGCTTTCGGAATCTTTTACGGATTGGCATCCGACGTTTCCGATATTGCGACGAATAAATATCATAACGGTGAGGCTATTCCGTGTGAAATAATTTTGAACAAATCAAATGGTAATTCGGCGGTACTTAAAGTTAATCGAGATGAATTGAACTCCAGATTCAGTACTGGATTTACTACCGATATTCAAATCCCCATCGATTTTAAAACTGCTGTCGGAAATAAAGCTCTATCATTAAAATTCCCGGAGAAGGAAACGGGAAATATTAATGATATTCTAACGGATATTGAAAAAAATTCGGGTGATAATAATGATATTCATGCGGAGATAAAAGGGATTGTAAAAGCTTCTTCCAATAGATACAAGGCTGAACTTCTCTTTGAAAATGTGAGATTTACGAAAATGAAATCGATTACAAACGCTGCAATCGATTACTCCAAAACCGCTGTGGACATTGCGCTGGGACTAATTGGGATTATGGCGTTCTGGCTCGGAATTATGAAAATTGCCGAAAGCGCGGGTTTGGTGAAGTTAATTTCCCGCTCGGTAAAACCGATAACAAAATGGCTTTTCCCCGAAGTCCCTCCGGAACATCCTGCTGTAGCTGCCATGATAATGAACATCTCGGCAAATATGCTGGGCTTGGGAAACGCCGCAACGCCGTTCGGATTAAAAGCAATGGAAGAACTTGATAAACTCAATCCTGAAAAAGGAACGGCTACAAATGCAATGTGCATGTTTCTTGCAATTAACACTGCAGGATTAACGTTAGTGCCGGCTACGGCAATTGCGGTAAGGGCGGCACAGGGAAGCAGCGATCCGACAATTATTATCGGTACTTCTTTCTTCGGCGCTTTGATTGCAACAATCACAGGAATATCTGTAGCAAAGCTGTTTGAATCGTTTAACGGAGGTAAGTTTTTTTCGCTTTCGTGGTTAAAGTCAAACTCCGTTCGATTGCTGAAATCATTTCTACTGTTTTTTATCTTAATTGTACTTTTTGTTTTATTAGCCGAAACTCTTCTCTCCGGGAAAAGCGGAGGAAGCGCGGTAGTTGAGATAATCAGAGCAATTGCTGTTCTTGCCATTCCGCTGTTGATTGCCGGTTTTGTACTCTACGGCGCAATAAAAAAAGTTAAATTATACGAGGTTTTTGTCGAGGGAGCCAAGGAAGGTTTTACTATTGCCGTGAGAATTATTCCTTACCTTGTAGCTATGTTGGTTGCAATCGGAATTTTCCGTGCGAGCGGCGGAATGGATTTGCTTGCAACAATTGTTTCGCCTATAACCAACCTAATCGGGATGCCTGCCGAAGTACTGCCGATGGCATTGATGCGTCCTCTTTCGGGAAGTGCTTCAATCGGTATTATGGCTGAACTGATGTCACACTACGGTCCGGATTCTTTCATCGGAGTTTTGTCTTCAACTATTCTCGGAAGCACTGAAACCACCTTCTATGTGTTGGCTCTCTATTTCGGCGCGATAAATATCCGCAGAACTCGGCATGCTGTTATTGCGGGAGTTTCAGCCGACATTGCCGGAATTTTGGCGGCGCTCTTTATCGTAAGATTGATTTTCGGATTATTATAAAAGGGAAAAATTATGTCGAAAAAAATATTAATTACTCGGAGGATTCCGGATGCTGCGGAAAATCTATTGAAGAAGAATGGTTTTGAAGTCTTAATCGGAAGCGATGAAAGGGGATTAAGTAAAAAGGAATTAATGGAACTGGGGAAAGATGCCGATGGAATAATCTCAATGTTGAGCGATAAGTTTGACGGCAGCGTTCTCAAAAAATTAAAGAAGTGTAAAGTAATTGCAAATTATGCCGTCGGTTACAATAATATCGATTTAAAAGCAGCAAAAGAAATGGGAATAAAAGTTACAAATACTCCTGATATATTAACAGATGCAACGGCGGATATTTCAATGGGTTTGGCTATTGCAGCGGCAAGGAATTTTGTCGTAGGCGATAAGCTTGTTCGCGACGGAAAATTTGAAGGTTGGAAACCGCTGCTGCTTTTGGGACCTGAATTCAGAGGCAAAACATTTGGAATTATTGGAGCCGGAAGGATTGGACAGGCAACGGCTCGCCGCGCGGCGGCGTTTGGTTCCAAGATAATTTATTTTAACAGAAGCAAAAAATACGATTTTGAAAAAGAGCTGAATGCAAAGAAAGTTTCACTAAATAAACTTCTTACAATATCGGATTTTATATCCCTACATCTTCCGCTAACCGACAAAACATATCATATTCTGAATGCTGATAATATGAAGAATTTGAAAGAAGGGGTTATTATTGTTAATACCGCACGCGGTGAAGTTATTGATGAGAAGGAATTAATTAAACTTTTGAAAAAGAGAAAAGTTTTTGCTGCGGGACTTGATGTTTACGAGAATGAACCGCAAGTGAAGAAAGCATTCTTGAAGATGGATAATGTTATTTTGCTGCCGCATATTGGAACCGCAACATTTGAGGCGCGTACAAAAATGGCTGAACTCACAGCTAAGAACATTATAAATATCTTAAAAGGAAAACCGGCAATTACTCCTGTATTTTAATCGATTTTGTTGGATAGTAACCTTGATATGTATATTTTAAATAATAAAAAAGGGGAATTTGTTTAGATGAGAATAGGAATACCGAAAGAAACTTTTCCTGATGAAAAACGTGTTGCGTTAGCTCCGGCCGGAGTTCATCAATTAGTAAATGCAGGTCATACGGTTTACATTGAAACTATGGCGGGAAGTCAAAGTAAATTTTGTGATGATGATTACGAACGAGTAGGCGCTAAGATTGTTTACTCCGCCTCCGAAGCTTTCCGAAGAGGTGATATAGTTGCAAAGGTTGCTCCTCTTAATCAGGAGGAAGTTGAGTATATGGAAGAAGGGCAGATACTATTCTCATTTTTACGAATGGCATATACGCGAGACGATTTGTTAAAGAAGTTAATTGAGAAAAAAATCTCGGCAATTGCTTATGAGTTTATTGGTGAAAACGGGTATTTGCCTGTTCTGGAAACAATGACCGAAATTGCCGGGAAGCTTGCAATACAAGTAGGCGAACGTTACCTGGGCAGCGATATTGCGAGCAGTCGCGGAATACTAATCGGCGGATTGCCGGGAGTTGCTCCAGCCGCGGTTGTGATTATCGGAGCGGGACTCGTGGGGTTTTCCGCCGCTAAAGCAGCGCTTGGAAGAGGCGCGCAAGTGATTGTTCTTGATAATGATATTCACAAGCTCCGCAGACTTCAGGTTACTCTCGGAAGCGGTATTACAACTGTTGCAGCCAATCCTTATACAATTGCAAGAGGCGTTAGCTTTGCGGATATTGTTATCGGAGCCGCACAGGTTAAAGGTGGAAACTCTCATTTGGTTACCGAAGATATGGTTAAAGAGATGAAAAAGGGCGCTGTGGTTGTTGACGTTTCCATAGATCAGGGCGGAACGTTTGAAACAAGCCGTCCAACTACAATTTCAGATCCGATTTTTGTAAAACATAATGTTATTCATTACTGCGTTCCGAATATGCCCTCGATGGTTTCAAGAAGCGCAAGCTACGGTTTAACAAATTCAACGATAGAATTTTTAACAATGATTGCCAATAACGGTCTCGATGAAGTAATGATGAGCGAAGAAGCTGTGGCTAACGGAGTCTGGGCGCATAACGGTCATTGCACAAATGAATTTTTATCCGAGACATTCAACTTGGATTTTAAAAAGTTGAGAATTTTTCCCACAAATTGATACCGGAAGTAAAATATAAATATGATTTCTGAAAATATAATAAATAGAACCGTAAATCCAACTTGGGTTTCAAAATATAAATCGAAGTTGGTTTCCGCCGAGGATGCCGTAAAGGTGATTTCCTCAGGAGATAAAATAGTAATTCATCCCGGCGGCGCTGCTCCGATGCACTTGATTAATAAAATGGTAGAGAGAAAAGATGAACTTTTCGGAGTGGAGCTTTATCACATTCTTGTAGTAGGTAACTTACCTTACATTCAGCCGGGCATGGAAAAACATTTTAAGCATAAAGCTTTTTTTATCGGCGGGAATACGCGCAAAGCGGTCAATGAAGGACGAGCCGAGTTTATCCCGATTTTTCTCTCGGAAGTAACTCTCTTATTTAAAAACGGAGTTATTACTCCCGATGTGGCTTTGATTAATGTTTCTCCTCCGGATGAGTTCGGTTTCTGCAGCTATGGGATTGATGTCGGAAATATTATTACTCCCGCGGATAAATCCAAAATTGTAATCGCGCAAATTAATCATAACATGCCGCGCGGTTTGGGGAACAGTTTTATCCATATTAACAAGATTGATTATATTGTAGAACACGACGCTCCTTTGCTGGAGTTGCCGCAAGTTGATCCCGACACAACGCCCGAGATAATGAAAGTTTATGATAAAATAGGTCATAACGTTGCCGAATTAATTGACGACGGAGCGACAATACAAATGGGAATCGGAGCAATACCCGATTCTGTTTTGAAATACCTGCACGATAGAAAAAATATCGGCGTTCATACCGAGATGTTCTCCGATGGAATAGTAGAACTTGTTGAAGAGGGAATTATTACCGGAGAGGAAAAAACACTGCATTCGGGAAAAATTGTTGCCGGATTTGTGCTTGGGACTAAACAAGCGTATAATTTTGTCGATAATAATCCCTTAATTGAGTTTCATCCGCAGGAATATGTGAATGATCCTTTTGTTATTGCTAAAAATAAAAAGATGGTTGCTATTAACTCTGCAATAGAAATAGATTTAACCGGACAGGTTTGCGCCGATTCGATTGGAACCCGCTTTTACAGCGGAATAGGCGGGCAGGTGGATTTTATTCGCGGGGCGGCGCATTCGGAAGGGGGGAAAGCTGTTATCGCTTTACCTTCTACAACTAAGGATGGAAAAGTCTCCAGAATTGTTCCGACACTTAAGCCGGGAGCCGGTGTAGTAACTTCCCGCGGAGATGTCCGCTACGTTGTTACAGAATACGGCACTGCCCATCTTTTCGGAAAATCGATTCAAGATAGAGCGCGCGACTTGATTAAAATATCGCATCCTAAGTTTCGTGATGAATTAACTGAATTCGCTAAAAAAAATTATTACATCTGATGATTGCCGTTATTGGAGACATACACGGTTGCTACTTTACATTGATTGAGCTTATTGCCAAGATTGAAAGGAAATTTCCGGAAGCGGAAATTATCTCAATCGGCGATTTGGTAGATAGAGGAAATCACAGTTACGAAACCGTTAATTATTTGATTTCCAACGATATTACTTTTGTTGCGGGAAATCACGATTATATGTTTTACCACTTCTTTAAATATCCTTCAAGTATCTTTGCACGTTCTTGGGTTTTTAACGGAAATGAAGCTACACTGGAATCGTATCAGGGACACGAGCAGGAAATATTCGAGCATATAGAAGTAATTTCAAAAGCCCCTCTTTACTTGGATCTACCCGATGCTTTCATTTCGCATGCGGGAATTTCAAAATATTACGAGAATTTCCTTCCTCCGGATTTTGAAGAAGATTTGTCCCAACTCAGCCCGATCATTCATAAAGATTACCTTCATGATATCGGCGTTTTATGGACTCGCGATCCTTTGTTGAATATTGGTAAATTGCAAATTGTAGGACATTCAAAATTGAATGAGGTAAAGTTTGATGTTGATGCTAATGCGGTTTATATAGATACCGGAGCTTTTGCGGGAAACAAGCTAACTGCCGTTATAGTTGAAAAAAATGAAATAATAGAAATTCTTTCCGAGAAAACACACATTAACGATTACAGACCTCTTTAGTTTCAATTTAAATATTTATTCCGATTGAGAAATTCTTAATAAAAAAACCTCCGTCTTTCAACGGAGGTTTTAATTTATCAGAGCTAATGTATTGATTAATACATTCCGCCCATATCTCCCATACCGCCGGGCATTGCCGGAGCTGCAGGAGGATTATCTTCAGGTTTTTCGTAAATAACAGCTTCTGTTGTAAGCATCATCGATGTTACGGAAGCTGCGTTTTCGAGTGCCGTTCTTGTAACCTTTGTCGGGTCGATAACGCCGGCTTTTACAAGATTTTCATATTCTTCGGTTGCTGCGTTAAATCCGAAATCGTCCTTTCCTTCAAGAACTTTGTTCAAGATAACCGCGCCTTCTAAACCGGCATTAGAAACAATTTGTTTCAGCGGTTCAGTCAAAGCTTTTTTAACTATGTTGATTCCGGTTGTTTGATCTAAGTTGTCTCCTTCAAGATTTTCAAGAGCTTGGCTTGCGCGTACAAGAGCAACGCCGCCTCCGGGTACGATGCCTTCTTCAACTGCGGCTCTTGTTGCATGAAGCGCATCTTCAACGCGAGCTTTTTTCTCTTTCATCTCAACTTCGGTTGCAGCTCCGATTTTCAATACTGCAACACCGCCTGAGAGTTTTGCTAATCTTTCCTGTAATTTTTCTCTGTCGTAATCGGAAGTTGTTTTTTCAATTTGCGCTCTTATTTCATTAACGCGCGCTTGGATTGCATCTGTGCTGCCTATGCCTTCAACAATAGTTGTGTTGTCTTTATCCATTACAACTTTTTTGGCTTGTCCCAAGTATTCGATTGTAGCGTTTTCGAGTTTGTATCCTCTTTCTTCGGAGATAACCGTTCCGCCTGTAAGAATTGCAATATCTTCCAACATTGCTTTTCTTCTGTCGCCGAATCCGGGAGCTTTGCAAGCTGCTACTCTTAAAGTTCCGCGTAATTTATTTACAACCAAAGTTGCAAGTGCTTCACCTTCCAAATCTTCAGAAATGATAACTAACGGTTTACCGGATTGAGCTACTTTTTCTAAAATCGGAAGAAGGTCTTTCATTGCGGAGATTTTTTTATCGTGAATTAAAATGTAAGGATCTTCCAAAACAGCTTCCATTGATTCGGAATCTGTTACAAAATACGGGGATGAATATCCGCGGTCGAATTGCATACCTTCAACTACTTCAAGTTCGGTTTCCATTCCTTTTGCTTCTTCAACAGTGATAACACCGTCTTTGCCTACTTTATCCATTGCATCGGCAATCAATTTACCGATTTCTTTATCGTTGTTAGCCGAAATAGCGCCGACTTGGGCAATTTCTTCATTGTCCTCAACTTCTTTGCTCATTTTCTTTAATTCGCTAACGATTGTTTTAACTGCAGTATCCATACCGCGTTTCAAATCCATTGGATTTGCTCCGGCGGTAACGTTTTTCAAACCTTCTCGGTAGAATGCTTGAGCCAAAACGGTTGCGGTTGTAGTTCCGTCGCCTGCTAAATCGCTGGTTTTGGAAGCAACTTCACGTACCATCTGAGCGCCCATATTTTCAACCGAGTCTTCCAATTCGATCTCTTTTGCTACTGTAACGCCATCTTTCGTAACTGTCGGGGCACCGAATTTTTTATCTATTACAACATTACGTCCTTTGGGTCCTAAAGTAACTTTTACGGCATTAGCAAGTTTATCCACGCCGGCTTTTAAGCCGCTTCTTGCATCGGTTCCGTATTCTACAATTTTTGAAGACATAATTATTTCCTCCTAATTTATTTTCAATTTTTATTAGTCAGTGAGAATAGCGAGAATATCGCCTCTTTGAACTATTTTGTAATCTACTCCATCATAAGTAATTTCTTCGCCGCCATATTTACCGAATAAGATTTTGTCTCCTACTTTTACGTATTCTTGCAAATCTTCATCAGTGCCAACGGCAACAACTTTGCCCATATTGGGTTTTTCTTTAGCGGTGTCCGGAATGATAATTCCCGAAGCTGTTTTGGATTCTTCTTCTACAAGTTCAACAAGAACTCTGTCATCCATAGGCTTAATTTTAACGTCAGCCATTTTAATCCTCCTATTTTTTAGTTTTTATTATAAAAAGTGATTAGCAGTCATTAAAGACGAGTGCTAATATAATTGATGCATTTTACATTGTCAAGGAGAATAGGTTCCCTTTTTCGGATGTTCTTATTAAGAGGTGAAATTATTTGTTTATTTACCGAATAGTATGCAGTTCTATCATTTTTATTTATTGATGAATATTATGGAAGTTTTTTCCGGTTAGCTCGCATATCGGAATTTTTCTATCAACTATTTTGAGATTAAAAAATGTTTAATAAATGTACCTTATCTTTGCTAAAACAAATATTATTTTATTATATTTACATCAACATATAGAATATGTATGTTCTTTGTTGATACTTAAATCATTAAGTATCTTGTTAGCAACACGTTTCTAAGTAGTAAGATGAAGTTACTTCCGGCATTTCCCCCTTCTTTCATCCATTGTTTTAGATTTGTTGCACAATTTAATTAATTTATCAATAACTAGTTACAGGACATTAATCATGTCAGAAAGATTAAACGGAACCGTTAAATGGTTCAACAGTTCTAAAGGTTACGGATTCATCACCAATGAAGATGGAACCGATTATTTTGTTCATTTCAAATCTATCGAAGGTATGGATTTCAAGACTTTGGAAGAAGGTCAAAAAGTCAGTTTCGAAATCGGTGAAGGAAAAAAAGGTCCTCAGGCAGTTGCTGTAAGAGTTGAAGAGTAAACCTTTTGCAATACTTTTGGGAAGCCGGATATGAGAATATCCGGTTTTTTTATTTTAAAATCTTTGAACGGTAAAAATCTTTGAGCAGTTCAGTTAAATAAGAAGGGACGACAGATTGCCGCCCCTATGGTCATTCGATACTATTTCATCAAAATCATCTTCTTTGTGGCAATAAAATCACCTGCGTGAATTCTGTAGAAATATATTCCGCTCGGTAAATTGCTTGCATCGAATTTTACGGAATAATTTCCCGGCGATT
>CAYLYR010000070.1:0-10028 GCA_964387835.1 uncultured Melioribacter sp. | reverse complement strand
CGCGGCGAAATTGCCGTACGAATTATCAGAGCATGTAAAGAAATGGGAATTACAACGGCAGCGCTCTATTCCGATGCGGACAAAAACGCTTTGCACGTTAAACTTGCCGATGAAGCGCATTATGTTGGAAGTTCTCCCGCAAACGAGTCTTACTTAGTCGCCGATAAAATATTGTCGATTGCTAAAAAAATAAAAGCTGATGCCGTTCACCCGGGATACGGTTTTTTGTCCGAGAATGCGGCTTTTATTAAAAAATGTGAAGAGAATGGAATTGTTTTTATCGGACCCTCGGCTGAAGCCGTTGAGCTGATGGGAGAAAAAACCTCCGCACGAACTTTGATGAAAAAAAATAATGTTCCGATTGTTCCCGGGACAACGGAATCAATAGATGACATGGATGAGCTTAAACGAATTGCCGAGGAAATCGGTTATCCGATTATGCTTAAAGCGGCGGCAGGCGGCGGCGGGAAAGGAATGCGGAGAATTGCGGCGCCGGAAGAATTGATTGAGAGTTACAACCGCGCTAAGAGCGAAGCGGAAAAAGCTTTTGGCAACGGTGCAATTTATCTTGAGAAATTTATTGAAAATCCCAAGCATATCGAAGTTCAGATAATTGCCGACAAACATGGAAACTATCGGCATGTTTTTGAACGGGAATGTTCCGTTCAGAGGCGTCATCAAAAAGTTGTTGAGGAATCCCCTTCGGCAAGTGTAACTCCCGCGATTAGAGAAAAAATTACTGAAGCGGCAATCAATGCTGCAAAGGCATGTAATTACTACAACACCGGAACTATTGAATTTTTGATGGATACGAACAAGAATTTTTATTTCTTGGAAATGAATACCCGCCTGCAGGTTGAGCATCCGGTTACGGAATTGGTTTCGGGAATTGATCTGGTTAAAGAACAATTTAGAATTGCCGAAGGGGAAAAAATTTCTTTTGAGCAGGAAGATTTACGAATTAACGGCTCGGCTTTGGAATGCCGTATTTATGCTGAAGACGTTACAAATAATTATGCGCCGTCGATTGGTAAAATCGAGCTGCACCGCCTTCCATCGGGACCCGGGGTACGCGTTGATACGGGAATCGAAACCGGTTCGGAGGTTTCCGTTTATTATGATCCGATGCTTTCTAAAGTGATTACTTGGGGAAGAAACAGAGCGGAGGCGATTAACCGAATGCTCCATGTTTTAGATGAATATAAAATAGCTGGCGTGCGAACCAATATTCCTCTTTTTGAATGGATTCTAAAACACCCGAAATTTGTTGACGGGAGTTTTGATATAAATTTTTTGGATGTTGAATTAACGCCGCTGCTTCCGGATAAGTGGATGGACGATTTTGAAAATCTTGATGACGCGGTTGCGCTAATAGCTTCGTATCTAAGAAAAAAGAAAAGCGAATTAAAAGCTGCAAAGAATGAAATAACATCGAATAATAAATGGGCTGAGATAGATGGATAAATTTGTTACTGAGATAAACGGTAAAGTTACAAAATCGGTTGAGATTAAGAATCCCACTGCGATAGTTGATGGAAGCGAGCTTTCGTACAAGGTTTTATCCGAAACCAATAATCAAATTATCTTGGAAATTGACGGAAAGATATACAACGTTGTCTATTCCCGAAAGAGTAATGAGAAATTTCAGATTGTTGCTAAACGCCGGAACTACGAGGTTGAAGTTTTAACGGAATTACAAGCTAAGGCTAAAAAGTTAAATGCCGAAAGAAGAAAAAACAGCGGAAAAACTTATGTTAAATCTCCGATGCCCGGACTCGTTTTGCGCATTGATGTTAAGCTTGGGGATACGGTTGCAGAGGGTTCTCCATTGTTTGTCCTTGAAGCGATGAAGATGGAGAATGAAATTAAAAGTGAAATTGAAGGGACGATTAAAGAAATTAAAGTTGAAGAAGGTAACTCTGTAGAGAAAGGAGCTGTAATACTCATTATTGAATGATTTGGGAGTTATTTCACATTTAGTTATATTCATTGGTAATTTTCTAACATTATAGGAGCAACCATGGTGAAAAAGTCACTAACAATTCTTACCACCCTCTTATTTTTTGCAGGGTCGCTTTTCGCTAGCGGATTTCAGATTAACGAACATGCTGCACGCGCAGTAGCTATGGGCGGCGCTTTTACCGGCGTAGCTAATGACGCATCAGCCGTTTACTTTAATCCGGCGGGAATTACGCAGCTTAGCGGAACGAGTGTTTCAGCCGGCGTTACAATGATTATGCCGAGCGCATCTTTCAGAGGAGTTTCTCCTGCTGTTACCGAATACAAGATGCAGGACCAAACTTTTACTCCGATTAATTTTTATTTAACTCGTCAAATCTCATCAAAACTCCATGTAGGTATCGGGCTTAACAATCCGTACGGGTTAGGGTCTAAATGGGATGATAACTGGATTGGGAAATATCTTGCAGTTGAAACGGAAGTAAGGACATTTTTCTTATCAGGTAATGTAGCTTATCAGTTTACAAAATGTTTATCCGTTGCAGTCGGTATTAACTACGCATACGGAGATGTTACTATTATGAAATATGTTCCGCTGCCTGACCCGATTTACGGCGACTTTAAACTCAGTTTAGATGGGAATGGAACATCAATCGGATTTAATGTAGCGGCGTTTTTCAAACCTTCCGATAAATTTTCCGTAGGTGTTTCTTACAGAAGTTCCAATAAATTTGATTTTGCCGGAACCGCTAAATCCGAAGAAGGTCCTGCCGCTTTGGCTTCGCAGCTTCCTTCGGGCGATATTACGGCATCGTTAACTACTCCAATGAATTTAACGGTAGGGTTGGGATTTTACCCCAATGACAATTTAACGCTTTCAGCAGATTTTCAATATGTTGGCTGGTCAAGTTATGATAAACTTTCTGTTGATTTCGCAAATCCTGCAACTGAAGATATTGATGTAGCAAGAGAATATCAAAACAGCTGGATTGCAAGAGCCGGATTTGAATACAAAATGAACAGCTTAGCTCTCAGAGGCGGATTATTGTATGATAAAAATCCCGTTAAAGATCAATTGGTTGAACCTTCACTTCCAGATGCGGACAGAATTGGATTTAATGCCGGTTTGGGATATAACTTAACCGAAAATATTAGCGTTGATATTTCATATATGTATTTAAGATTTGCCGAAAGAACTATTACAAATTCGGAGCAAACTTATACAGCCGGAAATTCTCCTTTTAATGGTGTATATAATTCATATGCACATTTGTTCGGTATCAATTTATCATATAACTTTTAAGGAGGAGAAAAATAGTTATGAAAAAATTAAATAGATTTTTGATTTTAAGTTTACTTTCGTTTGCCGTTATTTTTTACGGCTGCGAAGATAGAAGTGATTTAACGGCACCAACCGTTAAGACCGGCAGTGCGGATTTTTCAAGATTCGTAATTGTTGGAAACAGTTTAACGGCAGGTTATCAGAATGGAACTCTTTATGAGTCATCTCAGAAGTATTCATACGGAAAATTAATTGCCGACCAAGTAGGCGCAAAGTACGAACAACCGATTATCGGCGATCCGGGTACCGGCGGAAGAATGGAAATTGCAAGTTTCAATGCAGACGGAACTCCGAATATTGTTTATAATCCTAATAAAGGAGAATATAAAAATCTAAATTATCCGGCACCGTATAATAATTTGGGAATTCCCGGCGCTTGGTTGCCGGACGCTCTTCTTGCTACGGATTCAAATAGTTGCGTAACAGGTCAAACTTCTCCAAATCCTTATTTTAATCTTGTTTTGAGAGGAATGGGAACTCAAATTCATCAGGCAATGATGCAGCAGCCTACTTTTGTTATTTTCTGGTTGGGCAACAATGATATACTCGGTCACGCTGCTACCGGCGGAGTTGCGCCTTACACACCGGAAGCTACATTTGCCGGAGTTTACAGCATGGCAATGGATTCACTAACTGCAACAGGCGCGAATGTTCTTGTAGCAAACATTCCTTATGTAACTTCAACGCCTTACTTTACAACTATCGGACCTAAAGTAGGTTTGGCTATTAAACCGGCTGTTGACGCGGGGTTAGCTTACGGATTATATTACCAAAAAAGTACAGATGTCGGCGCGGTTCCTGCAACGCAATTTGCAACTCCCGATGATTTAATAGCGGACAATGTAATTCTAACGCTTGCCGGTTCTACTTTTGCAGGAATGATTGGCGACACAACAGGCGCTTCGGCGGCTTACTACCAGAGCATTGGAGTTGATCCTGCTGCTGTTGGCGTTGATGTTCACCAACCGTTCGGACTTCACCCCCAGAATCCATATCCGAATCCCTATACATTGGATGCCGATGAGTTGGCTAACATTAAGAATGTTATCGATTCCTACAACAACTCTATTGCAACTTTGGCTTCGGCTCACGGATTTACTTTGGTGGATATTAATACATTCTTTAGCGGAGTAGCAACTTCCGGTTTAACTTCCAACGGACTTAAATTTACGTCTGATTATATTACCGGAAATATGTTCGCTTTGGATGGCGTTCACCCGACTACAAGAGGATACGGTATTATTGCCAATCAGTTTATCAAGGTTATAAATGCAACATTTAACGCAGAGATTCCGCTCGTTGATGTAGCGACTTTGCCGAATTCAATTTTACTTCAGGGCTTTTATCCTCAGAAAGGAACTACAAACGGATTCCCGCATGTAGATCCTTCGATTATGTATAAAGTTCAGTTTTAATCTTTTTAACTGAATAATTTATTTTCAATTCTCGCTCTACTATTCTATTTTAGTAGGGCGAGATTATTTATATTGTTTAATTAACAAACAGGTTAATAATGAGAATTATTATTTCATTCTTATTGGTAGGTTTTATTGCGGTTGGATGTTCCGCACAAAAGGAAACGGCAAAGAACGATGAGAACAAAGGACAAGATATTTACGTATTTGATCAAATCGGGAATAAAACGGAAAAACCTGTAAACAAAACCGCAAAAATCGATTCGGCATCAATGGTTTCTCAAATTGATTCCACGGCTGCTGATAAAGAACCTGAAATCGAGAAAAAAGAAGAAAATATTCCGAGTAATACCCCGACAACCGAAACTCCGAAATTGTATTTTGTTCAATTAGGTGCTTTTACAACACAAGATAGAGCGGAAGAATTTATTAAACAAGCTGAAGAGTTGTTGGAAACAAAAACTTTTACAATAACGTTCAACGATGAAAAAGAATTATTTTTAGTTCAACTTCCTCCGTATAAAGATAAAAAGGAAGCTGAAAAAGTTAGGAATCGTCTTTGGAAGTATGATTTATTCAAAGATGCATTTATAGTAGAACAATAAACAAAATAGGAGGATGAAATGGCTTTTTCGTTAAACAAAGTAATGCTAATCGGTAACTTGGGGGATGATGCGGAAACAAGATTTGTGAATGATAATTTTTCCGTTACCGAATTTAGTTTGGCAACAACAAGAAGTTACAAGAAAAATGACGAATGGGTTAACGAAACTACTTGGCACAAAGTAATTTGCTATAACCTTTCCGATTTTTACAAAGAGCAACTCAAAAAGGGGAAAAAGTTTTATGTTGAGGGAAGAATTCAGAAAAGAAATTATGAAGATAATTCCGGAGTAAAACGTTATGTTGTTGAAGTCATCTCCGAATCACTAATTCCACTCGATTCACGCGACAGCGGTTATTCCGGCGGAAGTTCTTCATCATCTAAGGTTAATGATGCTCCGGAGCCGATTGACCCCGGCGTTAAAGACGATTTACCATTTTAATTGAGTTGTTTAACAATTTAGGACTAACATAATATTTGGACGCGGATAGTTATTTTCAATTATTAACTCTATTTATTCTGCTTATTGTTTCAGCGCTTTTTTCCGGCTCGGAAGTAGCTCTGTTTTCATTAGATAAATCCGAGTTGGAAAAAGAAAAATCGAAGAGCAGATTAATTTACAAATATATCATTTCGCTGATAAATAATCCGCATCGATTGTTGGTTACTATATTGCTTGGTAATACTTTGGTTAATGTTGCGGCTTCGATTATTGCCGTAACATTTGCCTTTAATTTTGCACAACACTATCATATCAGTCTTGAACTCGCTTTTACGCTTCAGATTATTATTCTCACGATTCTAATTATTCTTATTTCGGAAATTACCCCCAAGGTTTGGGCTGCCAAACATCCGTTAAGATTTTCGGAGCTGGTTGCAATTCCTTTATATTGGACGGCGGTTCTGATTTATCCGGTCTCAAAAATTGTTACCGATTTTCTTAGGTTATTGATTTCCAAGGTTAAAATTGATCGCTCGAGAACAGTAATAAGGGAAAAAGAAATCTCGGAACTTGCCAGCCTCGGCGCACAGCAGGGTACAATTGAGGAGGAAGAACAGGAGTTAATTCACGGCATTGTTTCTTTCCGTACGATTACCGTAAAAGAAATAATGACTCCCCGAGTTGATATTGATGCAATTCCGCTTGAAGCAAATTTTGATGTTTTGCTAAAAACAATTACAAATTCCGGAAGAAGTCGTTTACCTCTTTACGAAGAAGACTTGGATCACATTGTTGGAGTTATTTACGCAAAAGATTTGCTTCGTTTCCTAAAAAATTCTAATCCCGATGAAATTCTTAATATCAGCAAAATTGCAAGGAAACCTTATTTTGTTCCGGAGAATAAATTGATAAGCGAGCTGCTTAAAGAGTTTCAGGCAAAAAATCTTCACCTCGGAATTGTAGTTGATGAATACGGCGGAACTTCGGGACTTGTTTCAATGGAAGATATTCTTGAAGAAATTGTCGGCGAAATTAGAGATGAATATGACAAGGAGGAAGCGGAGTTTACCAAGCTTGCTGACGGTAAATTTTTAGCATACGGAAAACTTCCTATTATTGAGTTATCTGAGGAATTGGGAGAAGACTTTACTTCGCCGGAAGATGATTACGAAACGCTCGGCGGGTTTATTTTCAACTATGCGGGAACTATTCCCGAACCGGGTTACAGCTTTGTTGAAAAGGGATATAAGTTCATTGTCAAAACAGTTAAAGATAGAAGAATAGAGCAGGTTTCAATCGAAAAATTTTCATCGGAAGATTAATGAAAAGGGGATGTTTTTTCGGATTTTCTTTTATTATTATTGCCATTGGAATAGCTTTTTACATCGGTGAAAAATACGGCTCGCAGCTCTATGAAATCGGACAAAAAAAAGTGAATGAGTTTTATAATGAGCAGTTGGATGCAGAAGTGAATAATCTAAACGGACTTAGCGGAGCGTATTCCGATTCGATAAAATTATTTTTGTCCGAAAAGCTGGAAAGCTTGAAAAAACAGCAATTGAAATTAACAAAGAGGCAATTGGAAAAATTGAAAGCTGAGGCTGAACAATTAAGCCGAAAAACAAAAATTGATTCCGTTGATTTTAATACATTAAAGAAGATTTTCAAATGAATGAACAAGTCAGAACCGAAGTAAAAGTCGGGATTACGATTTTCGCCGCCGTAATTCTTTTCTTAATTGTTATTATGTGGGCGAGGAATTTTTCCTTTTCCTCCGACCATGAAAATATTACGGTTAAATTTCCCAATATTTCAGGACTACATATTAAAGATAATGTTACGGTAAACGGCGTTGGAAAGGGTTTTGTTAGTGATATTAAAGTGGAAGGTAACGGAGTATTGGTAACTTTAACTTTTACAAAACCGGTTGATTTAAGAGCCGACGCGAAGTTCTCAATTGTAATGCTGGATTTAATGGGCGGGAAAAAAGTGGAAATTATGCCGGGAGTTTCATCTGAAAAACTCAATGTTAAGAAAGTGCATGAAGGTAAGTTCCTCGGAGATATTTCCACAACAATGGCAATGATGACTAATGTTGAAGGGGATTTGGTTGAAATTATTCACGACACGAAATCAATTCTAAAATCACTGAATAATGTACTCGGCAAGGAAAACTTCTCGGATAAATTACAAAAATCATTCGCCGAAATTAATTCAACAATGCAGGCTGTAAAATCGGCAATTGAAGAAAACAGAAAAAACGTTTCTACTTTAATTGCGAACGGTTCGGAGCTTTCCGATTCGCTTAATCATTTTTGGGTTAACAATAATCATGAACTGCTTGCCGCGGTTAAATCCTCCAAAGTTACGATGGCGACAGCAGACTCATTGTTAAGAAAAATTTCCTCTCTGATTGACGAAACCAAATCGAGAGAGAACAATGCCGGAAAATTATTGTATGATAAGAACCTTGTAAAAAAATTGACAACCGTGTTGAATCGATTAAACGAACTAACCGAGATTGTAAATAAACAGTTAAAAAATGAAGGACTGAATGTTAAGACGCATATCTTTTAAAATACTTACGGTAACGCTTCTTTTATTCTCGATAAATATTTCCGCGGCACAATCTGCTCCTGTGCGCGGAAGAAACGGAATGATTTCTTCGGCGAGTGATTTGGCTTCGTTGGTTGGATTGAAAATCTTACAGAAAGGCGGAAACGCAGTTGATGCGGCTGTTGCCTGTCAGTTTGCCCTTGCCGTAACTTTTCCTGAAGCTGGGAATCTCGGCGGCGGCGGATTTATGGTAATTCATCTCGCAAACGGAAAGAACACCACGATAGATTTCAGGGAAACAGCGCCCTCATGTGCAAGTAAAAATGTTTATCTCGATAAGGAAGGAAACGTAGTTGAGGGAATGAGCACTTCGGGCTGGACAAGTTCCGGCGTTCCGGGGAGCGTTGCGGGAATGCTCTACGCCCTAAATAAATACGGTACATTAACTTTGGATGAAGTTCTATCTCCGGCTATTGAGTTGGCTGAAAACGGCTTTCCTCTAAGTTACGATTTGGCGAGAGATATTAATTTTTCATACAGTGAATTTATTAAATATCCGTCATCGAAGAAGATTTTTACTAATGAAGGCGAACATTTCATTGAAGGTGATTATCTTGTTCAGCCTGATTTGGCTAAAACACTTAAGGAAATTTTGTTAAAAGGAAGGGAAGGTTTCTACGGCGGCTGGGTTGCCGATTCAATTGTGGCTCAAAGTAATAGGGAAGGTTGGAAAATTACAAAGGAAGATTTAAGCGGCTACACTCCTATTGAACGTAAACCTATTCTTGGAGAATATAAAGGACTTCAAATTGTTTCGATGGCGCCCCCTTCTTCGGGTGGAATTGCCCTTGTTGAAGCGCTGAATATTCTGAAAAACTTTAACTTGGATTCTTTAGGATGGCATAGCGCCGATTACATTTACACCGTTGTTGAAGCGTTGAAATATGTTTATGCAGATAGGTCGAAACATCTTGGAGATTCGGATTTCTACGATGTGCCGGCTGCTCAACTTATATCTCAAAAATATGCGGATAACATTGCGGAGAAGATAAAGGAGAGTAACGGTATTGCCAAACCCTCCGATGAAATTCTGCCCGCCGATTTTTCGGAAACCGAGAGTACGGAAACGACTCATTACGTTGTAGCGGATAAGTTCGGGAATGCCGTAAGCTGTACAACTACAATTAATTCCGCATTCGGAAATAAGATTGTAGTAAACGGAGCGGGATTTTTGATGAATAACGAAATGGATGATTTTAGCGCAAAGCCGGGCGTGCCTAATCAATACGGATTGGTCGGCAGCGAAGCGAATTCCATCGCTCCTCATAAAAGAATGCTCAGTTCGATGACCCCTACAATTCTTCTTAAGAACGGAAATTTCTATCTTGCAGTCGGTTCACCGGGAGGTTCCACTATTATTACTACTGTTCTGCAAATCATACTTAATGTAACCGATTTTAAGATGAACATCTCCGAAGCTATTGGAATGCCTCGTTTCCATCATCAATGGAAGCCGGATAGAATTGATTACGAGCCGTATTCAATTCTAAAAGAGCAGCGGAAGCTACTTGCCGAAAAGGGGGAAAACCTCGGACGTTTAAGATTCCTCGGGCGCGCGGAAGGCATAATTTATGACGCAACGGAGAAGGTGTTTTACGGCTCAACCGATCCGCGCGGTTACGGTTTGGCTATCGGTTATTAGGAGTTTAT
>CAYLYR010000069.1:0-10075 GCA_964387835.1 uncultured Melioribacter sp. | reverse complement strand
TGCCGAAGAAGGAGCTTCATTAAGCGGAGGCGAAGTTCAGAGAATTGCGCTTGCTCGCACTATTCTTAAGGATGCGCCGATTTTGATTCTCGATGAGCCTACTGCAAATCTTGACCCGGAAATTGAAGAAGAGATTGAAGAGCGTATCAATAAGTTTACCGAGAATAAAACCGTGATAATAATTGCTCACAGATTAAACACCGTCAGACGCGCCGATAAAATTGCTGTGATTGAAAAAGGAGAGATTGCAGAGGCGGGAAATCATAACGAGTTGGTAAACGCCGGGGGTTTATATTCAAGTTACTTATCGCTTTACAGAGGTGAAGTATGAAAAACTTCTGGCGTTTGGTTAAGCTCTCGTATGAATACCGTTGGTGGATGGCGCTTGCCGCGTTTACCGGATTTCTAACAATCGGCAGCAGTATCGGACTTTTAATGACGAGCGCTTACATCATTACGAAAGCTGCGCTTCATCCCGACATAGGGAGGCTGCAGGTAGCGATTGTCGGCGTTAGGTTTTTCGGAATTGCGCGGGGAATTTTTCGTTATGCCGAAAGATTAATTTCGCATAACGTAACTTTCAGATTACTCGCAAAATTCAGAGTCTGGTTTTATAAATCGATAGAGCCGCTTGCTCCGGCGGGGTTAAGCAAGTTCAGAAGCGGAGACTTGCTTGCCAGAATGGTTTCCGACGTTGAGAGTTTGGAACACATTTATATCCGCGTTATTTTCCCTCCGCTTGTTGCGATTATGATAACCCTTTTGATGTGGATATTGTTCGGAATATTTAATATCCTCTTCAGCGTTATTATAACTTCGGCTCTCCTTATTGCGGGAACTGCAGTTCCGCTGTTTACAGCAAAAATGAATAAGGTAATCGGAGAACGTTTTATAGAAGTTCGCTCAAAACTTAAAACTCTCTCTGTTGATTTGGCGCACGGACTAACAGAGCTTATTGTTTACGGAAAGAAAGATGATTTTCTAAGAGATATTAACGCCTTAAATAAAGAGTACAATAAATTGCAATTCAGGATGTCCTTTATCGACGGACTAAACGAAGGTCTGATTCTACTTGTTCTGAACTTGACGATTATCGGAATTATGCTGACGGGAATTCCGCAAATAAACATAGGCGCTTTGTCGGGCATTGATTTGGCTGTTATGATTGTCGGCGTTATGGCATCCTTCGAGGCGGTATTGCCTATTCCGACAATGGCGCAGCACTTTGAATCGAGTATGAAAGCCGCAAACAGAATTTTTGAAATTACAGATAAAAAACCGCAAACGGAAAATCCAGAAAATGCAATCACGGAGATAAATTCTTCCGACTTGATTTTCAGAGATGTATCCTTTTCGTACGAAGAAAAGCAAAAACCGGTTCTCCGAAATGTTTCGTTTGAGTTGACCGAAAAGAAAAAAATTGCCGTTGTAGGCGCAAGCGGTTCGGGAAAATCTACGCTGCTGAATTTAATGGTAAGGTTTTACGATGTTAACAACGGCGCAATTTCACTCGGCGGAATCGATGTGCGTGAAATTGAAACCGAAATTTTGAGGAAGCGGTTTTCTCATGTTTCGCAATCAACGCATATTTTTGCGGGAACGGTAAGGGATAATCTTTTGCTTGGAAATCCGCTTGCTTCCGACGACGAGATGAAGGAGGCATTGAGAAAAGCCAACATTTACGAAACATTTTTTAATAAGGGAAACGGACTTGAAACATGGCTCGGCGAAGGCGGCTCGAAGATTAGCGGAGGGGAAAAACAAAGACTTGCAATAGCGCGCGCAATTTTAAAAGACGCCCCGATATTAGTTTTTGATGAAGCGACTGCAAATCTCGATTCCGTAAACGAGAGCATAATAATGAAAATGATTTTAAATATTTCTCGGGACAAGAGCCTTCTTTTCATAACACATCGCCTTGTTTCCCTTTCCGAGTTTGACGAAATCATCGTAATGAAAAAGGGAGAAATTGTTGAGCGTGGAAATGAAAGAGATTTAATTGCAAAGAAAGGGCATTTTAAACGAATGCTTGACGCTCAACAGCAAATGATTTTTAACGGATAGTATTTTTTTAATATAAAAAATTTTTTGAAACAAAATTCGTTTATTACTGTTCTTAACAATTACGAGAAAATGAAAAATAGGAGAAAATAAAATGTTTAATAATTCTTATGCATATCCCGTAACAGGAAATGTGTTAACCAAAGCCGAACAAAATTTGTTGTTGCGATCGGTTTATAATTGGATGACTCTCGGTCTGCTTATTTCCGGATTTACCGCTTATTGGGTATCCGCAAGCGCGGGAGTTCAGGAAATGCTTTTCGGAAATTCATTTACCATTTGGATTTTATTCCTTGCCGAACTCGGACTTGTCTTTACTATTTCGGGAGCGATTGGAAGATTATCTTCCGGAACTGCGGCAACGCTTTTTTTGCTCTTTTCTTTTATTAACGGATTAACGCTTTCATCGATTTTTCTGGTTTATACAATGACTTCGATTGCCGCCACTTTTTTTGTTACGGCGCTTACTTTCGGCGTTACCAGCTTTTACGGTTATATTACAAAAACCGATTTAACCTCAATCGGCAAGTACTTATTTATGGCGCTAATCGGATTAATTATTGCATCGGTAGTAAATATTTTTATGCATAGCTCAATGCTGAACTGGATTATAAGTTATGCCGGAATAATAATTTTTGTCGGTTTAACCGCATGGGATACTCAGAAGATAAAGAGAATGGGCGAACAAATGCTAGACAGAAACGACGAGAGCTTTAAGAAACTTGCCGTTTTAGGCGCGCTTACTCTCTATCTTGATTTTATTAACCTTTTCCTTTTTATGCTGAATTTTATGGGAAGAAGAGATTAGGGAAAATTAATGAAAGATTGAAATTAAAAACTAATTTAGATATACTTATTTATTCAAAATAAAAATAATAGAGATTAAAAAGGAGTAGAAAATGTTTGACGATAATTATCAGTTTTCAGTAAAAGAAAGATTTTTAAAATATGTTAAATACGATACTAAATCAGACGAAGAATCAACAACTTTCCCAAGCGATCCGAAACAGCTTGAGCTTTCAAAAGAATTAGTGAAGGAACTTAAGGAAATCGGTTTAACCGACGCCGAGATGGACGAATGGGGATATGTAATGGCAACGCTCCCCTCCAATACGGATAAAGACGTTCCCGTTGTTTCTTACATCGCGCATGTTGATACGGCTCCTGCGGTTACAGGAAAGGATGTAAAGCCTAATATCGTAGAAAATTACCAAGGCGGTGATATTGTTCTGCAGAACGGAAAAGTTATCGAAGAATCTGAAAATCCGGAATTGAAAGACTTGGTCGGTTTTGATATTATTACAACCGACGGAACCACTCTACTCGGCGCAGACGATAAAGCAGGCGTTGCCGAAATAATGGATGCGATGAATTATCTGATTACACATCCCGAAATTAAACACGGAAAAATCCGCGTCTGTTTTACTCCCGATGAAGAAGTTGGACGCGGCACTGAAAAATTGGATGTGAAAAAATTGGGCGCACAGTTTGCATATACCATCGACGGCGGAACGCGCGGCGAAGTTGAGGTTGAAACTTTCTCAGCCGATGCAGTCGAAATTTATTTCTACGGAAAGAATGTTCATCCCGGATATGCAAAAGGAAAACTTGTTAACGCACAGAAAGTAGCGGCTCATTTTATCGAATCGCTGCCTAAGGATAGACTTTCACCCGAAACAACTGAAGGACGCGAAGGTTATGTCCATCCGGTCGGAATGTCGGGAAACGAAGAAGAAATGAAAATCACCTTTATTATTCGTGATTTTATTGATGAAAAATTAGTTGAATATGAAAACTTTCTGGAAGATTTGGTTAAAAAAGCTGTTGCGGATTATCCCGGCTCAAATTACAAGTTTAACGTTATCGAACAATACAGAAATATGATACACGTTGTTGATGAACATCCGCAGGTTGAACAATATGCGGTTGAAGCTCTTGAAAGACTTGGAATCAAGCCGATTAAGTCCGCAATTCGCGGAGGTACCGACGGTTCCAAATTAAGCTATATGGGCGTTCCCACTCCGAACCTTTTTGCAGGCGGACATAATTTCCACTCCGTACTCGAATATGTTGCAATTCAGGATATGGAAGCCGCAGTAAAAATGATTGTAACTTTGTCTGAAATATGGGCTGAAAAAAGCTAAAAAAAGTTGGAAAAATTAAGGCTGCCGCCTCTAAGCAATAAATAAAGTATGAGGCGGCTTTTTTTTTTAATACAAATTGACTATTTTTTAATTATTGGTAAAAAAATAAGTCTAAAAGGTTGCTATGACAGAAATTAACAAAAAACCAAAGATGCTGATTGTTGAAGATGACTTTGAGAATCAGAGTTTTATGAGGATATTTTTTAAGAAAAAATTTGAAATTGCCACATGTGATTCGGAAGAAACTTTTCGCGAGCATTATAAACCGGGTGAGATAGATGTAATAATTATGGATATTTCCCTAAGAGGCGAAAAAGACGGATTGGAATTAACAAAAGAACTTCGAGCAAAAGGGGATGATGTTTCTATTGTCGGACTTTCCGCGCATGCTTTTCAGCGCGATCGTGAAAATGCAAAAAAAGCCGGCGTAGATGTTTTCTTAACAAAACCCGTCCCTAATGATTCATTATATAATGCAGTTAGAGTAACTTTAAAGGAAAAGAAGAATCTTGAAATCGGAAATTATTAAGTTTTGAAAGTCAAAATCTTAATATCATTTTTCCTCTTTTTTTTCTCATTAAACGGAGTGGTTTTCCCGGAAGGGCATTTTTTGTCAAGTGATTCTACAAAAAATTCGGACGGATTCGGGCATCATAAAAAGCATCCTGTTGTCGAACTTAGGGTTTCAAATGCAGCATTCGATTTTGATAATCTTACTCCGCCTCTACTGTTTAACTACACCGGTACAGTCCAGTTAAATTTGGGATTTAGAACTTTTAACAAGAAACACCCTGCCGGAAAATATTTTGAAAAATATCTCGCGTTTGCCTATTCGTCCGATGCTTTTATAAATAAGGAAATTACCGGAATTCCAATCAGCGCTGAAGTTTGGCAAGTTAAAGCGGTTAATGAAATCGGTTATCATCACAGATTGGGGATGTTGGGACTTACGCCTTATTATTCATCGGGATATTTTCTTTATAACTTTAATTACGTAATTAGCACGGTGTTGCCTGCCGAGTACGTGGGAGTAGTTATTCCCTTTGAACAATTGGATAGATTTCTCGGGAAAGTTCACTTCGGGAAGACATTTGAGCAGGGAATAAAAATCGGTTTGGGCGAAAAACTTTCGGTTGATGTCGGTTATACGGAACAGTTGTTTTTTCCGAGATTTATGACGTGGAGATTTTTCGGCAGTGAAATTCTTTACGGTTTTTCGCGAGTCGCTTTAGACAAATTTACAAGAAGCATCGTTCAAGTTAGTCCAATCCTCGGTTCCGTAATTGATGTTGCGCTTGTCTCCGGCATGAATTATCTTGTTTATTACTTTCAGAAAAAAAACATGAACTGGCCCTTTAATTCCGAAACGCCGATTACCAATGAAGGGGTAAAAATAGGTTTTTCATTAATTTTTTAAGAGGTTTATTTAGAAAAGAGTGTTACGTTATTTATTAATTGAATTATAAGGAGTGCGTTATGTTTAAGCGTTCAATTTTATCGGCTCTTTTCTTGTTATCTTCCTTATCCGTTGCACAAACTACAATTGCAAAATATGGCGGAGAGTTTCTTGCAATAGGCGTAGGCGGAAGAGCAAGCGGAATGGGAGGCGCGCAAGTTGCGGTTGCCGGCGATGTTACCGCTGCTTATTGGAACCCCGCCGGACTTGCCCGATTGGATTATCCTCAGATTTCGTTAATGCACGAAGAACATTTCGGCAACCTCGTTAATTATAATTATGCCGCCGTTGCCTTTCCTCTCCAAAAAGATATGTCCGTTGCGCTTACAGTAATTCGTTTGGGTATCGATGGAATTCCAGATACGCGAAATGCGCAAGTTGACGAAAACGGAAATTCAATTAATAATATTCTCTATCCAAATTGGAGATTGGATTACTCGAAAATAACCGAGTTTTCCAATGTTGATTACGCTCTTTACGCAACTTTTGCAAAGAGGGAGAGTAAGGAATTCTACTGGGGCGCAAATGTAAAATTGATTAAGCGAAATCTTGCGGAATACAGCGCTCTCGGAATCGGTTTTGATGTCGGCGCTTGGTATAATCCGGTAAAGAACTTGATGCTCGGAGCGAATATTATGGATGTAACTACAACCTTGGTTGCTTGGAGTACGGGAAAGAAAGATTTGATTTCGCCGACCTTAAAACTCGGCGTAGGTTACGAATTATTTTTCTCCGATTTTCATCTTTTGCCTACATACGACATGGATGTTCGTTTCGAGAATAGAAAGTTTGCATCGACTGTTAATGTCGGACCCGTTAGTATCGATCCTCGCTTCGGTGTTGAAATCGGTTACAAGGAGTTATTTGCTTTCAGAGCAGGATATAATGATGTCGGACAGTTCACGATTGGAGCCGGAGTAAAATTACCTAAACTCAATATTGATTATTCCTTTGCAAGATTCAACCGAAGTTCATACGACCGTTTGGGCGACTCTCACAGAATTTCACTTATTCTAACTTTGGAAGAAGATAGATTTGCAAGATAAATTCTATGAACAACAAATTTTTCCTCAAATTCTCGATTAAGTTCATAGTTCTACTTATCGGAATGATGTTTCTGCAAAGTTGTTCCGAAAGCAGATATTTACGCAGTGATTTTATGCAATATCTTACAAACGAGAGATTTTCATCCGGAGATGGTTCTTTTTCCGTTAATATTCCTTTAGGTTGGTTCGGGACAGAGGATAATTCAAAAAACATAGCCGATTTAATGTTAGTGAAAGAAGATTATTCCGCTGCAATTTTTGTTAACAAAATATCCGCCGCACAAACAAAGCCCGACTTGCAGAGAATCATGAATATGGCGATTAGTTTTAGAAAAGTAAACAATGACGGGGATTTGAGAAACCTGAAAAAATTTAAAGGATTTTTTGGGAAAGAACCTTATTTCGGTTTTTCATTTGAAGATTCCGAGAAAAACTTTGTAGCGGTTTATGATATAAAAAAAAATAATAATATCTTTGAAGCAACGTTAATTAATTTTGATAAGAAAAATAAGAATCAAAATTTGTTGAATTCCTTTATCGGCGTATTATTTTCACTCGACTGAAAAAACATTTCAAAAAATGAGAAATATAAAATGAAAGTAATTGATTATCTTAAAAAAGTAAAAGATGAAAAAGGCGCCGGATTTCTGCTTTTAATCGATCCCGATAAGTTTGAATTTTCGGAGAGTAAAGAATTTTTTGATATTTGCAATCGTTCGGGCGTAGATGCTTTTTTGGTCGGAGGAAGTTTAATCAAAGATGATTTCATTTCTCAAATTATCATGGAAATTAAGAAACATTCCGAAATTCCAGTGATACTTTTCCCCGGCGGATTAAGTCAAGTTTCCGGTGAAGCCGATGCGATTCTTTTCCTTTCGCTGATAAGCGGCAGAAATCCGGAACATCTTATTGGGAAGCATGTTTTGGCTGCGCCGTTGATTAACAAAATTAAACTCGAAACGATTGCAACCGGTTATATGCTTATTGAATCGGGCGCTTCAACAACAGCCGAATACATAAGCGGAACTAAGCCGATTCCTTACAACAAAACAGAAATTGCCGTGGCTACCGCATTGGCGGGACAATATCTCGGACTTCAGATGATTTACCTCGAAGCAGGTTCGGGCGCCGAACATACTGTTCCCGATAGAATGGTTAAGCATGTTACCGCAGCGCTTGATATTCCCGTAATAGTAGGCGGCGGAATTCGTTCGGGCGAAGCCGCAAAAAGGAAAGTTGACGCCGGCGCCGATTTTGTAGTTGTCGGAAACTTTTTTGAGTACAAAGATAACTGGGGCGAAATCAAGGAGTTTGCAAGAGCTATCCATAAAAGCAGAAATAAAAAATAAGATGAACAGCAAAAAATTTATTATTGAATCATTGAGTGAAAGCGCCGAAATAAAACGTAAAACAATTGAATTTTGTAAGGCGGATATTGAAAAATCCGCCGAACTTTTAGTGGAAACTTTTGCTTCAGGGAAAAAACTTATGCTTTGCGGTAACGGCGGAAGCGCTGCCGATGCGCAGCACATTGCTGCAGAGTTTATGATTAGACTTAGTCACGATTTGAATCGCCCCGCAATTCCCGCCATTGCTCTTACCACCGATTCCTCTAATTTAACCGCAGGGGGAAATGACATCGGTTATGAAAATGTTTTTGCAAGAAACGTTTCCGGATTAGGAAACGCCGGAGACGTTTTAATAGCGATTTCAACAAGCGGCAATTCGGAAAATGTAATAAAAGCGGTGAACGCGGCTCATCAAAAGGGAATAAAGACGATTGGATTTCTCGGCGGAAACGGGGGAAAACTAAAATCTCTGGTTGATATTGGAATAGTTGTTCCTTCGGTTAGTACGCAGCGCATCCAGGAAGTTCATATTACGGTTGGTCATATTTTGTGTGAAATTGCCGAAAGAAAGTTGTACGGAGAAAATGGCGATTAGCGAAAAACCGGTATTAACCGGAAAAACCAAAAAAGAACTTGCGGAATTTTTTGAATCTATCGATGAGAAAAAATTTCGCGGGAAACAATTGTTTGAGTGGATTTATGACCTCAGAATAATTAATTACAGCAATATGCTGAACCTTTCCAAAAGATTAAGAGATCGATTGGAAAGAGAGACAAAATTAATAACTCTTTTTTCTCGAACTTCGCAGCTTTCATCCGGCACAGAGACTAAAAAGTACCTTTTTGTAACCGAGGATAATAAGAGCATTGAAGCGGTTGTTATTCCCGAGGAAAAACGAACAACTCTTTGTGTTTCCACACAGGTCGGCTGCCCGCTCGACTGCAAGTTCTGTGCAACCGGTTTAATGGGATTTAAGAGGAATCTTACCGCCTCGGAAATTGTTCAGCAATACTTACTCACGCAGATTGATTATCCGAAGGAAATTACAAATGTAGTTTATATGGGAATGGGCGAACCTTTGCTCAATTACGAAGCTACACTGAAATCGCTTGAAATTTTTACTGCCGAAGAAACTCGCGGTTTGAGCAAAAACAGAATAACCGTTTCCACTTCGGGAATTACTCCTAAAATTATAGATTTAGCCGATAGCGGGATGCGTGTTAAAATTGCTCTTTCACTTCATTCCGCCTTTGACGACGTACGCTCGGAAATAATGCCTGTCAATAAGAAATATCCTTTGAAGTCGGTGCTTGAAGCGCTGGATTATTATGCGCGAACGACAAAAACAAGAATAACTTTCGAATATACAATGTTCGACGGGATTAACGATAGAGACGCGGACGTTAAAGCTCTTACAAAAATTGTAAGAAGAATGCCTTCCAAGTTGAACCTAATTCCTTTTAACAGCATCGCGCACATGGCGCCGGGGGGAATTTCAGCACAGCTGCGCTCCACGCCTTATGATAAAATTTTGGAATTTGCAGATAAACTCCGCGCTAATAATATTACTGTAATGGTGCGCAATACTCAGGGCGACGACATTGCCGCCGCATGCGGACAACTCGCGGTGAAACACTCGTAAGTTTACCCCGAAAAATAAAAGGAAAAGGGTAACAGTTGAAGATTTGTAAATCAAAAAAATCCGGTATTTGCGAGGAGCGAAGCGGAATAACGAAGAAACTAAAAACAATAAAAAGACTGTCATTGCGAGACTCCGCTTGCGGAGGCGAAGCAATCTCCAAGATATTCGGCTTTGTTGTTTGTATCGGAGATTGCCACGCTCACTACGTTCGCTCGCAATGACGAATTATTTTTTTTTGTCATTTCAACCGAAACGAAGAGAAGGGAGAAATCTTCCTTTTTATGCACTAAAAGATTTCTCGTTGCTCCGTTACTCGGAATGACGAAGAAACTAAAAACAATAAAAAGACTGTCATTGCGAGACTCCGCTTGCGGAG
>CAYLYR010000068.1:0-10158 GCA_964387835.1 uncultured Melioribacter sp. | reverse complement strand
TGTAGAACTTATTAAGTCAAACGCCTAAGCTCCATAGGAGCGACATGAAGAATTATCTCGAACGGCAGAACAATATATCAATTCCCGATAAAAGCATTCGAAACGGTTACAACATATTTTCTTTTCCACACAGCCCAATGAATAAATCCATTGGTTAGCGGAAAAGAGCCGACTACTGTGATTAACTATTCCAAGCTCACAAACCTTCGAGGTTTTCAAAACCTCGAAGGTTTTACAGCGAGAAGCAATCTCCAGTACAAAAATCAAACGCCTCCTATTTTCCGTCAATCTGTTTCAGCAGAACATCAACAGCGGCTTTTAACTGATTATCATTCCCTTTAACCTTTCCGTCCGGAGCATTTTCCACAATCACATCAGGAACTGCCGGTCCCCATTCCATATTCTCATTTGTTTTATAAACATACCAAGCTCTAAAGGGAAGCCGCACATACGAGCCGTCCATTAATCCAACTCCGCCGGTGGAAATAACCGCCCCGAAAGTAGGCTGCCCGACAAGCGTTCCGATTCCCAAAGTTTTGTATGCGTGAGAAAATATTTCCGCATTTGAGTAACTGTTCTCGTTACAAAGCGCTACGGATTTTTTTGTCCATGCCGAATAAGGCAATCTTTCACCGAGAGGATAATATTCCCTAAATTTGAGATGATCTTTTTTCAAATTTTTTGCCGCGCCTCGCGGAATGGTGTAAGCGTGCTGCTTGTAATTCAGGACAGTCATAAGATAATCGGTAGTCCACCCGCCGCCGTTAAAGCGAACGTCAATAACAAGTCCCTCTTTTCCGTAACCCGCTGCAGTTAAATCCCTTTCGAACTTTTCAAAGCTGTCCCATCCCATCGCTTTAATATGGAGATAACCCAATCTTCCGTTCGAATATTTGTCCGTAAGTTCCCGTTCGTTTTTAACCCATTCACTGTAAAGTTGATCCCGCAAGCTTTTAGTCGGACGGATAACAACATTTCTTTCATCGCCGTCATTATTTTTAACTTTTAGTAATACTCTTTCGCCTACCGTTCCGTTCATCAGAGAATAAAAGTTAACGCCACCATCAATTTTTTCTCCGTTAACTTCTTCAATTTCATCTCCTTCGTATAAACGACTAAAATCTTTATCCGCAGGAGAATCGTAAACGACATGCGTAATTTTAACGCCGTTACTAACAGGCTTCAGTTCTACGCCGATTAATCCTGTTACTTCTTTTTTTATTTCCGGTCTGTCGTTTCCGTAAAGTCCCATGTGGCTGGCGTTTAATTGCCCGAGCATCACATTAAACATATCTCTAAAATCATGTTTTGTCGATGCTTTTAACACAAGCGGCTCATATTCTTTTCTGAGAAGTTCCCAATTTCTTCCATGAAAGTCGGGGTCGTAAAATCCGTCTTTCAAAGCTCTCCAAGCTTCGTCAAAAACTTGTTTCTTCTCTTTAGCAAAATCAACTTTATATTTAGCTGAAAACGCCACGGTAGAAACTTTGGAGCTTCCTTCTTTTAATTGGGCGAGTTTTCCTCCCCGCACATTCATAAATACAGATTTACCTTTAACCGAATTTACCATTTGCGAAGGCGACTTTCCGCCTTTGGTTATTTGATGTGTTTTTGTTCCGTCCCATTTAATTGAAAACAAATCGCGCCCTTTTGAAGCAGGCGTTTGTGAAGAGAAGTAAATTGTTTTTCCATCTTTGGAAGCCACCGGATTAAACTCATCTCCGGGCATATTTGTTAAATGTACCAAGCGATTGTAAATTCCTTCCAAATCAATTTTGATAGGTTCAACTTTTCCTTTCTTTTTATGTTTTCCTTTTTTCTTTGTTGTTTTGAACGATGCCAAGTCTTCATTAAAATCCCAATCGCTTTTTGTCTTCTCCCAATCCGCTTTTCTTAACCATGCATACCAAATATCGTTATCCTTGCTTCTTTCGGAAACAAACATCAACTTACTTCCGTCGGGACTCCACATCGGCTGAGAATCAACTTTCGGATGCATGGAAACATTCACAGGTTTTACTTTTCCATCCGCCGATTGAATAAAAACATCGGTGTTAAAATACAAGTCGTCTATTGCGTAAGCAAGCCAACGGCTGTCGGGACTCCAGACAACATCCTGCGGCGTAGCCCATCCGTTAAGAAGAGTATGGGAATTACTCATTTCGCCGTTTGCATCAATATCCGCAACAATTAATTTCCCTCTTCCGAGAACATAAGCAATCTTTTTTCCGTCGGGAGAAATTTTCGGAGATTTTTCATCTTCTTCGGTGTCGGTTAATTTTTTTGTTTCAAATTGTAAAGCAAAAAGCAAAACAGGCTGGTTTGCTTCCGCAGACTTAAGCAGGTACAAGTCTCTTTCTCCCGCTCTATCGGAAACAAAGACCAATGTTGAATCATTAAGCCACTGCGGATTTTCATCACGCGCTGGATTTTGGGTTACGTTAACCGTACGTCTTTTTTTAGCGGAGTTTTCGGTAACAAATATTTCCCCGTGAATTACAAACGCCGTCATTTTTCCGTTTGGCGAAACCGCAAATTCCTCCATTGAAGAATTTTTTGTAACGAACTCATAAGGGGCAAATCGGAAATCGGATGCGATATTGACATTGATTTTATTGGACTTTAGCGTTTTTGTGTCGAGTGAATAAATATCCGTAAATCTCTCGAAGACCAATGTTTTTCCGTCTCCGCTGATATTCAGATAACGCACTCCGCCATCCTTAAAGTCCGTTATTTGTTTTTCGTCGGGAATTTTTTTCTCATCAATATTGAGTTCGTAAATGTTGTACAAACCGTTTCTCGAGCCTATAAAATAAAGCTCGCTATTATTTTTCCACTTCGGATAAAAGTCATTTCCCTTTGCGGAAGTCAACTTTCTAAAAGAATCCTTTTTGATATTGTAGAGCCAAATGTCTTTGTTTGCCGGACCTTCGTAGGCTTCTCTTTCCGTTCTGCATGCGCCGCGTACAAAAGCAATGTAATTTCCGTCGGGCGATAAAACCGGCATTTCCCCGACTGCGTTAAGCGCTCGAACCGGAGTGCCGCCTTCGGGCGAAGCCTCGTAAATTTCGTGCTGCCATTCAACCTGTCTGAAGTTTCTTGCCGTTGTAAAAAGAAGTTTACCGCTCCCGCTCCAATCCGAGAGGTTATCTTGGGCGGAGTGATAAGTAATTCTCTTTACATTTCCTCCGTTTTCGTCCATAACAAAAATATCGTAACTGCCGAAACGATTACTCGTAAAAGCAATTTTGTCCCCCGTTTTATTCCACATAGGATAACATTCGTAACCTTTGTTGATGGTTAAACGGACGGGATTGCCGCCGTTTATATCCGAAGTCCAAATATCTCCTTGATATGAAAAAGCTATTTTTGTTCCGTTGAAATTTACGGCGGGAAATCGCACGAACGGCGTTTCGTTCTGCGCAAAAGTAAATGTTGATAGTGATAACATCGTTAAGAAGAGAAATAATCGCTTAAGCATAGTTACTCCGTTAAATATTATTAAAAAAATAAAGACGTTTCGGGAAAAAGAATGTTCTTGTAAAAAATTCGCTATCAAAATAGCAAAAGAAAAATATATGTGAAAATTAAAGGATTCTCCACTTTTGCTCGGATATAATATTCCCCGCTGCAGGACTGACAATTAACTTTACTCCTTCGGCTCGTTCAATACGAGGACGAAAAATCCCTTTTTCCGTGATAGTTACTTCCCATAGAAACAGCTTTTTATCATCATCCCAAAAGGAACGAATTTTCCACGGTTTTATTCCCTTAGGATATTTTTTCTCCTTTAAGATTTTAATAAGCCGGGTAGAGTCAATCCCGAATTCGCATGCTTCGGGATTTGCAGCGCAATCCGGCAAACCCTTAATTTTATTAAGGTTTACAATTTGCCGTTTTTTATTTAGAATAAATTTTATTGTATCGCGGTAGTTCAGAATATCGATTTTTTCAAGATACGGAATAACAAAACTCTCTGAATCGGAGTAAGCTTTTTCGGGGAGCTTCAATAAATATTTATTCATAAAATCCTTTCCTACAAAGTCCGATAAATACTTATCCGTTTTTGCGTAAAAAGAATTAAAGCTATTCTTTTCAATTATCTTTTCCGATTTGGAACAGCCGCCGACAAATATAATAGTCGTCATTAAAAATAAAATTAACTTCCTCATAGTTACTCGCTACTTGTTTTTATTTGGGAAATAACCTCTAACCTTAAAATAAACTCCGATTTCGTTTTTTACAAATTCCCTTGCTTTTTCAGTATCAACCTCGCTAAGTCCCACAACCGTCATCTGAACAAAAGCATATTTTTTAGCTTTCTTGGCAAAATCGAGCATTTCGGCATGTAATTTCGGGTCAACGCGCATCAACGCCGCGTACTGCTTAGGTTCAATCGAGTTAAGACTAATGGAAACCGAATCGATTAATCCTTTCATTTCAGGAGTAATATCTTTTTTGTTAATATAATTTCCGTGTCCGTTTGTATCCAGCCGCGTTTTTCCCCCTTTTTCCTTAACATATTTTGCAACTTCCTTTACAACATCCCAGCGAATAGTAGGTTCGCCGTAACCGCAGAAAACTATTTCCTTGTATTTTGTCGGATCGCCGATTTCGTGAATGTAAACTCCGGCAGGCGGCTCCTCCGATTTTTTCATCTTGAGCTTATATCCCGAAATAACCGCTTCGCCGTTACGTGCACAAAAAACGCAGTCCGCATCACATCTGTTGGTAATGTTTATATAAAGAGATTTCCCGATTTGATAAGTGTAAGTAAGTTTAGGCTCTTCTCCGATTCCGAACAGCTTAAAAACATTGTACGATGTCGTTCTTTCGATGTCATTCAATCTAAGATGATGTATGTCGGCAATCTCCTGTGCGACTAATTTCACGTAGGCGGGTTCGTTTCGTTTTCCTCTGTAAGGAACAGGCGTAAGGAAAGGAGAATCGGTTTCAATAAGAATATTTTCGACGGAAAGAGATTTTACAATTTCTCTCAGTTCGTTTGATTTCTTAAAAGTAATATTTCCCGTAAAAGATATTTTATACCCAAGCTCGATTAATTCATGCGCATCCTCGGCAGAGCCTGCAAAACAATGAAACTGCGCCCGCAAACCTTTTGCGGCAAACTCGCGAGCGTAATTCATAACGTCTTCGTTAGATTCTCTGTTGTGAATAACTACCGGAAGATTAAGGGAAACCGCTAATTCAAGCTGAGCTTTGAACGCTTCGTGCTGTTTTTCTTTCGGGGAAAAATCATAAAAGTAATCAAGCCCTATTTCTCCGATTGCAACAACCTTCGGGTGATTGGCAAGAGCTTCTATTTCGGCAATCCAGGCATTATTCCAATCTTTGGAATCGTGCGGATGAACTCCGACCGCCGCGTAAATTTGTTCATATTTTTCGGCAAGCGCTATTGCCTGTTTTGAGGTCTCAATATCCGTTCCCGGAACTATAATATATTTTACTCCGTTTGCCTTGGCTCTACTTAAAACCTCGTCCAAATCGTTTTCAAAATTAGGCAAATAGAGGTGAGCGTGCGAATCTATTAACATTAAATTTCTCTCTTTCATTTTAAATTTGAACATTAAAGTTAATCAAGATATTGATAAGAAAAAAGGGATGAAAATTAATCTTCCACAGGAAGACGGCTTCTTTTTTTTTTCGAATACTCTTATCGGAAATCCATTAATCTGTTCTCCATCCTGTTCGATTCTTTGTGCAGCTCTTACGGAGTTATTGTTTTAGTCGAGTATGAACAATAAGAAATCGGAATAGCTCGCTAAGTTTGTGAATAATAAGAAACTGCGAAAAAATAAATATTTACAGAAAACAGTAGTCTATTCCCCAGCTAAAATTAGCTTTTTTTCTTCTTTACAAAAATCGAGGGGAATAACATCGGCACATTCTTTTTATATTCTACGTAAACATCCCCGTAAATTTTAACTAATTTTTTCTCTTCAAAATATGCGCCGACGATAAAATAGAGAGTCGATGCTATGAAGAGCGTTAAATATGTAACATCCATTTCGGGGCGCAAACCAATAAATAAAATAGAGAAAAAATAAACCGGATGACGACAACACTTAAAGGCGCCGCTGATTCTGAAATCGGGACTTTCGTCGAGGTCTTCAATTTTATATTCACCTTTTAGATAACGAACAATCTGGCTAACGCCGACAAATTCCCATAAATCAAAACTTTTACCAGCCCAGGCTAATCCGAGAAAAGCCAAAACCTGCAATCCAAACAGAATCAAATCGAACGGGGGAGAAACGCGATAAACAATCGTTCTTGATTTAGGAATTAGCGCGAGAACCGAGAAAAAGAGAATTGTAGAAAAGATATTGTAAAACATTCGATAAAAAGCGATTTTATTCCCTATAATACTCGCCAGTTTTCTCTTAAAAGAGAGAGACGCCAAAACCGAATGCGATACTCCGAAGAAAGCAGTGGCGATAAAAACAACTGCAATTTTCAGCATTAATATTCCTTTCGTAATCGTGCAACGGGAATTTGAAGCTGCTCGCGATACTTTGCAACGGTACGGCGCGCAATGTGAATTCCCTTTTCCTGTAATATTTTTGCTATTTTATCATCGCTGAACGGTTTTTTCTTCGGTTCGTTTTCAACAATTTCCTTTATCAATTCCTTGATATGTTTATTGGAAATTTCACTTCCGCCATCGGTACTTAACCCTTCGCTGAAAAAATATTTCAGTTCGTGAATGCCCTGGGGACTTTGAACGTATTTTCCGTTTACAACACGGCTAATCGTAGAAATATCCATTCCTATTTCATCGGCAATGTCTTTATAAATCATCGGTTTTAATGCGCGGGGTCCGAATTCAAAAAACTCGTGCTGTTTTTCAAAGATAGTTCGCATTATCTTCATCAATGTTTGGCGGCGCTGTTCCAACGAATAGATGAACCACTTTGCGGAATCAACTTTTTCCCTGATAAATTTATTCGCCTCTCGTTCGTGAGCTTTTTTCTTTTTCTTACGCTTGTTGTGTTCAAGCATTTCCAGATAATCGGGACTAATGGTAACGGATGGCATCGCTCTATCGTTAAGCGTAATAATATAATTTCCGTCCACCTTTTCGATAATAAAATCGGGTGTAATTTGGTTCGCTCGCTCCGATTCGATGTTGCCTTCGCCCGGCTTGGGATTAAGTTTCAGAATTAGTCCGATAGCCGTACGTAAAGCGTCATCCGTAATATCGAGATTTTTTTTAATTAAGTCATATCGCTTATTGGTGAAGTTTTTATATTCTTCATTAAGAATTTTTTCCGCGATAAATGTGTAATAAGTATCAAAACCGGCTTCTTCCAATTGAATTAACAAACATTCTCTTAAATCACGGGCGGCAATTCCCGGGGGATCAAAATGTTGAATCATTTTTAAGACTTTCTCCCCTTCCTCAACGGTTAGGTTTAAGCCTTCTATCTCATTGATTTCATCAATCAGTTTCTGCATATCCTCGGTAAAATATCCGTCCGGCGTTAAACTTCCGATAATATTTTCACCGATAATCATCTCATCTTCGGATAAATCGAGTAAATGAAGCTGATCTAAAAGATGATCGGACATTGTGTTAAAAGCGGCGGCAATGGGAGTAACCTTTTCCTCGTTAGGAGAGCGATTGATATTTGCGAATTCCAAATCATCTTCGTTTATGTAATCTTCGAGGTCGAACTCATCCTCTGCGGAGACTTCTTCATCATATTCATCGTCCGCATCTTTATTATCCTCTTTATCCTGCTCCTGGAGAAGATCCATTTCCTCAACTTCCTCGAGAACGGGATTCATTTCAAGTTCGTTTTTTATTCTCTGTTCCAAAGAAAGATTATTCAGTTGAAGCAGCTTTTGATACTGAATTTGCTGAGGCGTTAACTTCTGACTCTGTACCATTCTTTGGTTTAACCCTAACATCACTCCTCTCCTTTTTTCAGTAATTCACTGTAATATTCCTTTCCGAAAACTCTTGTGATAGGATTTTCCAAAAACTGCGCTATGGTTAATCCGGTTTCTTCTCCCTTTTTCAGCGCAGGCTCACAATCCTCGTATTCCTCATATTTAAGAATCGGTCCTCCGAAGTCGGAAATACGAATAGGGAAAAGATGGCATGAAATCGGTTTTCTGAAATCAATCTCTTTATTCAAAAAAGCTTTTTCGATAGCGCATTTGGCAATATCGCCCTCGTGATAAACAAAAACACAATCTCTGTTGTTTATGCTTCTTGTCATATATATTTCGGCTTTATATTCCCAGAAATCATTTTTTTCAATTTCATCGATATTTCTTTGCGAAAGATATTTTTTAATAACTGGAAGATATTTTTTTATAATCTTTATTTCTTCCTTTTCCAAAGGAGCGCCGTATTCGCTTTCAATCGTACAGCAAGCGCCTTTGCATTTACTTAAATCGCAGGTAAACTTTTTTTTGAGAATTGTACTCTCAACCAAAGTATTCTTTACCGTTAAATAACCGAACATATCTTGGAATAATTTTTGTTTGTGATTGATTAAAATAAGAAATTTTTATGTGTAAATAAAATCGAATTACGGTACGGCAGGTGAAATATTACTTCTGCGGTAAAATTTTTCCCTTCTTTGCAATAAATTTCTCGAATGAGATAACCGCTCTCCTTAAGAATCCGAATAGCGGCTTTTTTAAATTATTTTTTCTCTCTTTATTATCTTCCGAGAGTATTCCGATTTTCTGTAACATACGGTGTAATCCCGCATAAGTCATTCCAAGATGCTTTGCCGTTTTGGTTTGATTATAGTTGTACTTTTTTAATATTTTAGTTACCAGCCAGTATTTTGCTTCTTCAAGCTCATGCATGGTACCGTTTAAAAACTTAAATGTTAAAGCATTTTCATCGGTATGTCTGCCATTGCCCATCCATCGATCAACTTCATCCTCCGTAACAATTTCATTGAAAATTACATAGTTTTTAACAAAATTAGATAGCTGTCGAACATTGCCCTCCCAACTAAAATTCATTAATTTATTAATTAAATTATCATTAGGCAATGGTACATCTTTACCATAAATTTTTGAATATTTTTCAACAAAATAGTGTACAAGTTCAGGGATGTCCGAAGCTCTTTCCCGAAGCGGAGGAAGGGAAAGCATCGACGAAGTAACACGATAGTATAAATCGTTTCTTAAGATCTTTCCCTTTGACAATTCCTCAACAGAGCGATTTGTAGAGGCGAGAACTTGGACATCAATATTCCGCCACTTGTTGTCGCCCACCCGTCTTATTTTTCCGGTTTCAATTACTCTCAGTAACTTAGCCTGTAGATTAACCGGAATTTCAGAAATTTCATCTAAAAACAGAATTCCCTTATCAGCAACCTCGAACAATCCGGCACTGTTTTGCAACGCTCCGGTAAAAGCTCCCCGAACATATCCAAAAAGTTCGGATTCAAAAAGAGAGGGACTAAGAGAAGCACAATTAACGGCAATAAACGGTTGGTTATTTCGGCTTCCGTTTCTGTGTATGTATCTTGCCAGCAATTCCTTACCTGTTCCGCTTTCCCCTTGCAGCAGGCATGATTCCGAAAACTTTGCAATTACTTTTGCTTTTTCCAAGACAGATAATATTTTTCCGTTTTTCCCGATAATTTCAAAATCATCTTCATCATAAGAAAGAATATGCTTTTTAAGAGCCTTATTTTCAGCCAAAAGCAATTCTTTCAGTTCCTCGTTTTCTTTTTTTATTTCATATCTGGTGTATATTTTTGCTATGGATTTTTTAAATTCCTCATCATCATACGGCTTTCTAATAAAATCGCTTATACCTAATTTTATTGCTTTTTCTATTGTGTCCTCATCGCCAAATCCCGTGACTAAAATAACGTCCTCAACTAATTTATTACTTAAAGCAAATTCAGCTAAATCCAGTCCGTTTTTGTAAGGCATTTTTAAATCGGTAACTAAAAGATTAAAATGTCCGTTGTCTAATAAACCTACCGCGGATTTATAACCGTCTGCAAGTGTAATTAGGTAAGGTGTTTCTTTTAATCCAAGTCTAAAATTTTCTAAAGAATTAATGTCGTCGTCAACGACCAAAATATGAAAATCGTATTTCATTGTTCCCTCTACTACTTAACATTTAGGTAAAACAACGCTAAAAGTTGCCCC
>CAYLYR010000067.1:0-10193 GCA_964387835.1 uncultured Melioribacter sp. | reverse complement strand
AGCGTTCTTTTTGTCGATACGAATTTTGGTAGAGAAAATTAACCAAAACGAAATTTCCAAGAAAAAAATAGAAATTTCCAGAAAACGTTTAAGAGAGTATAAAAAATGAGTACAATACTATTAAAAGATTTTAAGAAGAAAGCTTTTTCCGATACTGACGTAAAAAAGGAATATGAATCTCTTGCACCGGCATATGAGCTTCGAAAAAAATTAATTCGTCTTCGTAAACAAGCAGGTTTAACCCAAGAAGAAATGGCAAAAATATTACATACGAAGAAAAGTAACATTTCACGATTGGAAAATGTGAATTCGAAAATTTCTCCGAAAATATCAACAATTGAAAGCTATGCAAAAGCCATTGGCTATAACTTAGAAATAAATTTTATTCCTTTATCACAAAATAGAAATTAGAAATATTTTCCTTGCCGTTTTTGACTATTCGTCGGCAGAATAACACTAAGATGAGAAATTTGATTGAAAAGCAAACTACTTTGCGTCAAGGTGGGACCCTGATGCCTGAGGCAAAAAAAGAATTTCCCTGCCGTCAAACGCCGTTCCTCGACGGAATAATAGTATCAACCGCTCCAAGCGTCTAACCGGATTCCGGTGAGAATTTAAGAAGAGATAGTGCGCCCTAAATCTTCGTTAGATGTACCGAGCGCTAACAATGTCCTGATAATTAGATCTAAAGATACCGACGGATCACCGGCTTCTAATTTAGCGACCCTTGATTGGCTTGAATTAATTAGCCTTGCTAATTCAACTTGTGTCAACTTACGTTCAGTCCGTAATTTTCTTAAGTTTGAGCTTAATTTTAGTTTCAGCTCGATATATGAAATTTCTTCTTCCGTAAGTCCGAGAAACTCTTCGGCAGAACCAATTTTCCAACCTTTTTTTTCGAGATTTTTTATCTTTTCTTTATTCATTGTCGTAGTCCTTAATTCTTTTTTTACATATATTTATTATTCTTGTAGGTGTTCTTTGAGTTTTCTTATTAAATATTTCGAGAATAATTATTGCATCAGCATCAATTCTATAAATAATTCGCCAAGTACTTCTCTCATCATTTATTCTAAGTTCATGACAGTTTTTACCAATAGTCGGCATCGGCTTAGAATAAGGCATATTTAGTTTTTCTCCCCTCTGAAGAAGTCTGAAGAGAAATCCTGCTTCAATTCTTGCCGAAGCGGAAAAAGGCGGAGTTTTAATTTCTCCGTGCAGCCAAACGAGAGGTTTATCTTGTTTTTTCATTATCGTTAATGTATGTCAAATATAGCATAATCACAAGATAAATAATATAAAGAGTAACGTTAAATAAGCGAAAAGTAAAAGGACTTAAAACTTCCCTTACGTTGATTACTAATCCTCAACATGAAGAAAATGAAAAATAATATGTTTTCCCTGCCGTCCTTGTCCATTCCTCGACGGAATAACAAGCCGGACATCCCGGGGAAAGAACACAGCCGCTGAATTCCCCTGCCGTACTTGACCAATCCTCTGGAGAAAACAACAAAAAAATCAGTGTAAACTAAAAATTGATTTTTATCATTTAAAACAATACATTATTTATCTTTATTTTTTGCAGATGCTAAAAGAAAATTTAAATATCGTCCTTAATAAAATTAACGATGCCAAGTCTCGCTGCGGCAGGGAAAATGATAATATTACTCTTGTTGCCGTATCCAAAACCGAGCCGCTTCGTTATATCGAAGAATTGTTAAGCTGCGGAGTAAAGGACTTCGGAGAAAACAAAGCGCAGGAGTTTAGGGATAAGTACAATCTTCTGAATGATGAGATAAATTGGCATTTCATCGGACATCTTCAAAACAATAAAATAAAGTATGTTGTAGGGAAAGCAAAATTAATTCATTCCGTCGATTCTATTCCCCTTGCCGATGCAATTAATAAAAAAGCGGAAAACTTAGGCGTAACACAAAATATTTTACTTGAAGTAAACACTTCCGGCGAAGAATCCAAATTCGGCATTAGAGATGAAAATGATTTGTTGGAAATAGCATCATTCTGTAAAAACGCCGCACACTTAAATTTACTCGGACTTATGACGATGGCGCCATTTACGAATGACGAATCCGCAATCAGAAAATCATTTTCTTTATTGCGCACGATGCAGGAAAAATTGAATGCGAAAGAATTTAACTTGACTGAGCTTTCCATGGGAATGACAAACGATTACGAAATTGCCATCGAGGAAGGAGCGACAATTTTAAGAATCGGCACGGCAATTTTCGGAGAGAGAGATTACACAAAACCTTGGAATATGAAATGAACTTAACTCCGAGAAATATTGAAGAAGCAACTTTCGGGAAATCGGCGCTCGGTTACGATAAAGCGGAGGTGGAAGAATTCCTAAAAGAAGTTTCCGATAAACTTGCCGAGTGTTTAAATGAAAATGAAAGATTAAATTCCGAAGTCGGAAGCCTTCAGACTGAGCTGGAACAGTTCAGAAAAATAGAGCGGAATTTGCAGAACACTCTTTTGGATGCTCACGAATCATCGCAGAAAACAATTAGCGAAGCAAAATCCGAAGCGGAGAAAATATTAAACGATGCCGAACATCACGCCGAGGAAATGCGTAACTCGGTAGCAGAACTTTCCGAAGCACGAAACCGCTTGGTTGCGGAATTAAAAGCTATGCTGCAGACACAGGAAATTTTGCTGCGCCGTTTCGGTTTTTTAAGTCAATCTGAAGAAATATCCGAACGGAAACCAACGCATAGAGATAATAATGACACAATAATTAATACGGAAAACGCCAATGAATGACCTCATGAAAATGCTTAACGAAACGCTTGAAGTTATCAGAAAGAAAACCGATAAGGACTACGGAATAGGAATTATTCTCGGGACGGGACTTGGAGGATTGGCTAAGGAAATGGAAGTAGAGTTTGAATTTGATTACTCCAAATTACCGCACTTCGCCCTTTCTACGGTTGAATCGCATCACGGTAAACTTCTTTTCGGTAAAATCGAAGGACAGGATGTTGTGGTTATGCAGGGAAGATTCCACTTTTACGAAGGATATTCCATGCACGAAATTACATATCCGGTTCGTGTGATGAAAATGCTCGGCGTGAAATTTCTGCTGGTTTCAAATGCAGGCGGCGGAATGAATCCGTTATTCAATTTGGGCGACTTAATGATTATCGAAGATCATATTAACTTACTTGGCGATAATCCTCTAATCGGCAAAAATGAAAATCTCCTCGGTCCCCGCTTCCCCGATATGAGCGAACCTTACAACCACGCATTAATTGAAATTGCCGAAAAAGCAGCTCTCGATAATAAAATTAAAATTCATAAAGGAGTTTATGTTGCGGTTCCCGGACCAAGTTTGGAAACGCGTGCGGAATATAGATTTCTGCGAGCTACCGGAGCCGACGTTGTCGGAATGTCAACCGTGCCGGAAAATATTGCCGCAAATCATATGGGGATGAAAGTTTTGGGAATCAGCATCATTACGGATGTTTGTTTCCCCGATGCGCTCGAACCGATTGACGTTACCAAAATTATTGCAACAGCCAACAGTGCGGAGCCGAAAATGACGACAATTTTCAAAAAGGTTATTAAAGAACTGTGAAGAAAGTAACTCCGATATATTATTTTTATCCTCTGCTGATGGCGTTTCTTATTTTCCTTTCGGATTTCCTGAACACGCGCCTCTTTGAAACGATGCTGCAGACTTTTGCGGTTTGGTTTATTCTTTCTCTTCTGATTTTTTCTCTCGGCTGGATTATCGATAAATCTTTCGGCTGGGTTGTAGGAGGAAAGGTTGTTTTCGTTTCGATTATTATTTCTATAATTTTCTCATTATCTTTCGCTTCTTTTTTTAAGAATTATATCGCTCTTACAAGTCCTTTATTGGAAGATTTAATCCTTTTCATCCTCAGAAATATTACGCTCGGAGCGATGGGATTTTTCGGAATGGCAATTGCCGAAGTTACTTCTAACGAAGCGATAATTAAAGCGCAAAGTGAGATAAGCAAAAACGCCGATATAATGATTGAAAATGCTAAGAAGGAAGCCGAGCTTTTAATAAAAGAAGCCGAACAAAAAATCGAAGAATTAAAAAAGGAAAAACTCGGCACGGTGAATGAACTTGTTAGGAATGAAATAGAACTCAAGAAAAAACTGAATGAACTGATCACGGCTGAAAAAGAAATTTTAAATAAATACGACAAATAAAAAATTTAATAACAAAATAAAATTACAAACTATGTTTGAACAATTTAAAAAGGTTAATTATCCCGAAATAGAATCCGAAACACTTAAGTTTTGGAAAGAGAATAATATCTTCGATAAAAGTATCTCGACAAGAGAAGAATCTAAAACCTTCACTTTTTATGAAGGACCTCCTACCGCAAACGGAAAGCCCGGGCTTCATCACGTAATGGCGCGTTCGCTCAAGGATTTGGTCTGCCGCTACAAAACATTAAAGGGTTACCGCGTTAACAGAAAAGCCGGCTGGGATACTCACGGACTACCGGTGGAAATCGAAGTGGAAAAGAGACTCGGTATTAAAAGCAAGAGTGAAATCCCCGAGTTCGGTGTGGCAAAATATAACAAAGCTTGTTTCGATTCCGTTTTTACCTACAAAGATTTGTGGGAAAAAATGACCGAAAGAATGGGCTATTGGATTGACATGCAGAATCCTTACGTAACATGCGACCAAAATTATATTGAATCGGTTTGGTGGGCTTTGAAAACACTTTTTGATAAGGGCTTGATTTTCAAAGACTACAAGATTGTTCCGCAGTGCCCCCGCTCCGAAACTGTTCTTTCATCTCACGAACTTGCGCTTGGCTACAAAGAAACCAAAGACCCGTCCGTTTATGTTTTAATGAAAATAACCGACGCGAAGTTTGCCGATGAAGAAGTATTCTTCTTGGTTTGGACAACAACTCCCTGGACATTAATCTCAAACGTTGCCCTTGCAGTAGGCTCCGATATTGATTATGTAAAAGTTAAAACCGGCGACAAAAAACTGATACTCGCAAAAGAAAGATTAACCGTTCTTAAAGACGACTACGAAATACTCGAGGAATACAAAGGAAAAGATTTGGTCGGGACAACCTACGAACAGCTTTTCGATTATCTCACGGTTGATAAAAAAGGATTTTATGTAATCGAAGCCGATTTCGTAACGATTGACGACGGTTCGGGAATAGTGCATCTCGCTCCGGCTTTCGGCGCGGACGATTATGAAGTCTCTAAAAAATATGATCTGCCTTTCCTTCAACCGGTTAAGCGCAACGGTACTTTCACTGAAGATATTCCCGACCTTGCCGGTAAGTTCGTAAAGGACGCAGACATTGACATTATAATGAAATTAAAAACCTCCGGTAAACTTTACAAGAAGGAAACAATCACTCACACTTATCCGTTCAGCTGGCGTTTTGATGATGTTCCCGTTATTTACTATGCGCGTGAATCGTGGTTCATTAAAACAACTTCAATCGCAGATAGAATGGTTGAGCTGAATAAAACAATCAATTGGGTTCCGCCCGAAGTCGGAGCGGGACGTTTCGGCAATTGGTTGGAGGAAAATAAAGATTGGGCTTTATCGCGTGATAGATTTTGGGCAACTCCCCTTCCCATTTGGGTTTCCGAAGACGGAAAAGATATGTTTGCCGTCGGAAGCGTAGCCGAATTAAAAGAAGGATTTGTCGAAAGAGACGGAAAACGTATTACCGTTGCGGACTTGGATGAAGCTGAAATCGATCTGCACAAACCTTTTGTAGATGAAGTTAAGTTCGAAAAAGATGGTAAAATTTATACGAGAACTCCGGAACTGATAGACGTTTGGTTCGATTCGGGTTCGATGCCGTTTGCACAGTGGCATTATCCTTTTGAGAACAAAGAACTCTTCGAGCAAAACTTCCCCGCCGATTTTATTTCGGAAGGGATTGACCAAACAAGAGGCTGGTTCTACACGCTTCACGCAATTTCAACAATGCTTTTTGATAAAGTCGCTTACAAAAACATCTTGGTCAATGAACTTATTCTCGATAAAAACGGACGGAAGATGTCCAAGTCGCGCGGAAACGCTGTTGATCCGTTCGGACTGTTTGACAAATACGGCGCTGACGCAACACGTTGGTATCTTGTTACTACAAGTCCTCCCTGGCGCCCGACATTATTCGACGAAGAAGGCGTAGTTGAAGTTCAGCGTAAATTTTTCGGAACGTTAGTGAATACTTATTCGTTCTTTGCTCTCTATGCAAATCTCGATAATTTCACTTTTGCCGAAGAGAAAATTCCCTACGAAGAACGCCCCGAGATTGACAGATGGATAATCTCAAAACTTAATACTCTAATCGCCGAGTACGAAAAATTAATGGATGAATATCAGGTAACCAAAGCTGCGCGCGCAGTTCAGAGTTTTACTATCGATGAACTTTCCAACTGGTATGTGCGCCGCAACAGACGCCGTTTCTGGAAATCGGAGAATAACCGGAATAAACTTTCCGCCTACCAAACACTTTACGAATGCCTTCTAACGGTAAGCAAACTTGCTTCTCCATTCGCTCCTTTTATCACGGACGATTTATATCGAAAACTTAACGACGCAACAAATTTGGAAAAATTTGAGTCGGTGCATCTTACCGAATTCCCGACGCCGGGATTTATCGATAAAAAATTAGAAGAGAAAATGAGCATCGCCGAAAAGGTAGTTTATCTTACCCGCTCAATGAGAGCCAAGGCAAACCTTAAAGTACGTCAGCCGTTGCGGAAAATTATTATCGCGGTCGATCCGGCGCTGAGAACCGCAATTCAGGAAATGTCCGATGTGATCTTGGAAGAAGTAAATATTAAGGAGCTTGAAATCTTGGAAGACGATTCAAGCATTGTAAATAAAACAGCAAAACCGAATTTTAAAGTTATTGGTCCGAAATACGGGAAGCTGGTAAAATCGTTGGCGGCGGCTATTCGTGAAATTTCAAAAGAAGAGATTGACGCGCTTGAATCGAACGGAAAAATAACACTTTCGGTTAATGAACAAGATGTGGAAATTTCGAGAGAAGATGTTGAAATTCAAAGTTCTGAAATTGAAGGCTGGATGGTAGAAACCGAAGGAAACATTACAGTTGCCGTTGATAAAGAACTTGACGACGAACTTATCGCCGAGGGATATGCGCGCGAATTTGTAAATCGTGTTCAGAATATGAGAAAAGATTCCGGTTTGGACGTGGTTGACCGCATTAAAGTTTTTTATTCGGCTGACAAAAATTTCGTGGACTTTATCGAAAAATTTTCCGAATATATAGGTCAAGAAATTTTAGCTGATGTTATTTCGCCGACAGAAGCAGAAAGTGAAGGATTTACTCAGGAATGGGAAATAGGCGACTTTAAAGTAACCGTAACAATTATTAAAACCGCCTAAAGTTAAGGAGATTTGTAATGGCTAAAAGAGTAACAAAGAAAGAAGAAGAAAAAAAATCGGCTGCAAAAAAATCGTCTGCAAAAAAAACGACAAAGACGGTGAAACCGATTACTGAAAAGAAGAAGACAACTACCGCAAAGAAAAATGTAAAACCTTCGGCAAAGAAGAAAACCGTCTCGAAAAAAAAATCGGCGAAAGAAGATAATTCCGTTATTTCTATCGGCAAAATGACCGTTATTCGTCCGAAAAAAGATTCCCAACCTTTTATTATAAAAACAAGTTCCGACAATGAGATAGTAGGATACACTCCTGACGACTTAAAAGAGTTCAAGGATATTATTATCAAAAGGCGTGACGAAATTGTTGAACAATTGCAATTAATCAAAGAACAAATTGCAGACCCGAACACCGGCATCTACATAAATGAGAACTCTCCATATTCTCTTCACATGGCGGAACAAGGCACTGACGCACAAGAACGTGAAAAGCTGTTTCTGTGGGCGCAGCGCGAAAGTAAATTTTTACGTTACCTCGAAGCCGCTTTACAAAGAATTGAAATCGGCACTTATGGGATTTGCGTAGAGTGTATGGACGAACCCAAAAAATTGTGTAAAACTTGTCCTCTAATTCCCAAAGAGAGACTACGCGCCGTACCGCACACACAGCATTGTGTCGAAGTAAAAAAACAACTGCAAAAATAATTTATTTTGCGAGTCCTGTTTGTAACTCTCGGGGTCGTTCTTTTAGACCAAATAACAAAACTTCTAATACACGGTTTCTCCTTCCTCGGATTAACAGTTAAAGGATTTGAGTACGGAGAAAGCGTTGATATTATCGGCTCGTTTCTCCGTCTAACCTTTGTGGAAAACCCCGGGATTGCATTCGGAATAGACGTTGGAGTAAACAACAAACTGCTTCTAACGGTTTTCACGTTCATTCTAATTGTAGTACTTTTCTATTTTTTGATAAAAAATCTCGATAAACCCGAACCCTACAAAATAGCAATCGCTCTCATTCTCGGCGGCGCAATCGGAAATTTCATCGATAGAATGTTTTACGGAGTGTTGTTCGGATATGCCCCGCTCTTTTACGGCAGAGTTGTCGATTTTATTAATTTCGAGTTTTTCGATTTTACACTTTTCGGCAAAAGCTTCTCACGTTTCCCGATTTTTAATGTCGCGGATTCTGCTGTTTCCATTGGCGTTGCAATGCTGATTTTTTTCTCGCCGGGGACATCCGCCACGAAAGAAGAAAGCACCGAACAAATAACTGAAGAAACATCTTCGGAGAAAAATTCGCCGCCAAAATCCGACATAGAATAATCTAGCAGAATGAGTAATATTATTACGGAAAAAGAACGCCGCTTTGAGGTTGATAAAGGGACAAAGAACATTCGTCTCGATGTTTTCCTTACTAACCATATCGAAAATGCCACGCGTACAAGAATACAGAAACTGATTAAAGAAGGATTTGTAACTGTAAACGGAAAGCCGGTAAAACCGAATTACAAAATTGTCGGAGAAGAAATTATCGATGTTCGGATTCCCGTTACTCCTCGTCCGGAAAAAATCGAACCGGAAGATATTCCCCTTGAGATAATTTATGAAGATGATTTCCTCCTAATTGTAAACAAACCGGCGGGAATGGTGGTTCATCCTGCGCTCGGACACAGTACGGGAACGCTTGTAAACGCCTTACTTCATCACACCGATAAATTGAGTAAACCGGATGAAGAAACGCGTCCCGGAATAGTTCACCGAATCGACAAGGATACTTCCGGGCTGCTGCTTATCGCCAAGGATGAATGGACACATTCTCAACTCGCTAAACAGTTTTCCGCACATACTCTGCAGCGGGAATATTGGGCTGTTGTTTGGGGAATGTTCAAGGAACGCAAAGGTGAAATAACATCCAACATTGCACGAAGTAAAAAAGACAGGAAGTTATTTACAACAAGCCGAACGGAAGGAAAAACCGCACACACTTTTTATGAAGTGATTGAAGAGTTCGAGTTTGCTTCCCTTATTAAACTTCATCTTAAAACCGGAAGAACACATCAAATTCGTGTTCATCTTTCCTCACTTAATCATCCGATTTTCGGCGATCCGAATTACGGAGGCAGAAGAATTGTTTACGGAGGAGATTTAGCCAAACTCAAGGCACGTGTGAATAATCTTCTTGATATTATGCCGAGGCAAGCGCTCCATGCCAAAACATTAGGTTTTTATCATCCGATGTTGAAAAAAGATTTATTCTTTTCGTCCGATTTGCCTGACGACATGAAACTCCTTATTGAAAAGTTACGATAACCGGAAAAGAATGTAATTTTTATCTCCATTCTCTTCAAGAACAACTTCGTAGTTTCTTTGCATGATTTATTACCTAATACAAAACTGGAATTATTAACCATAAATTTTTTTCAACTTTAAAAGTTTAAAATATTAATTCATATGTCAAAATCTTCCAGACTGCGAAGGCAGTCGAATGTAAATAGCCACGAATGAAATTCGTGGGATTGAAATTACAAAACAACCGCCAACTACGAAGTAGTTGAAATGCTTAATCGGTAGTCTCAAAATTTATTTTATGTGATTTTCATTAACCAATGGATTCATCCGTTGGTTCTTAACGGAGCGAGAGTATTCTCAACCGGTTTACCGATTTTCCGCTTTACAATATTCCGCAAACTTGCACGACACTATAAATCTGCACAATAGATAAATCCATTGGTTAGCAGAAAAGAGCCGACTACCGTGATTAACTATTCCAAGCTCACAAACCTTCGAGGTTT
>CAYLYR010000066.1:0-10292 GCA_964387835.1 uncultured Melioribacter sp. | reverse complement strand
GGGAAGTAATTGATATTATTACACGAAACGGCGGTAACGTTATCGGAGTGGGAGTAATAGTAGATAGAAGCGGCGGTAAAATTAATTTCGGCTATCCTTTGAAGAGTGTTTTGCAGCTTGAAGTTAAAGCATATTCTCCGGATGAATGCCCGCTCTGCAAAGACGATATTCCACTTGTCAAACCGGGTTCAAGAAAAGTTTTTTAGGAGATAAAATGAGATTCCTATTTTTGTTCTTGTTTTCATCGATTTCCCTTTTTTCTCAAGTTAAGTTTAACGATTACTTCACTGATGGAGCATTACGGCTTGATATTATTCAAGCGGGCAACTCCGTTTCGGAAAACGTTTACTTCCATTCCCTAAAACGTGAACCATATTTCAGCGGCTCACATAAAAACTTGATTGATACTTTGGATTTGGGATATTACTATTTTTACCTCTATTCAATTAAAGATAACAAACTGATTTTCTCCAAAGGGTTTGCGACTTTATTTCAGGAATGGCAAACCACCGAGGAGGCAAAAAAAAAGAACCGCGCATTAAATTTCTCAATCAGGTTTCCATTTCCCAAGTACTCGGTTAAGGTTGTTATTAAACGGCGAGACAAAAAAAATATTTTTCATCAACTCTTTTCAATGATAATTAGTCCGAAAGATTATTTCATCGAAAATAATACTATTGATACCTCCGGAGTTTTCAAGGTACATTATTCCGGCAGTTATCAAAAGAAATTGGATATTCTCTTTATCCCTGAAGGCTATACTCAAAACGATTCGAACAAGTACCATGAAGATTGCATGAGATTTTCAAACTTTCTTTTGAGTTATTCTCCTTTCCGTGAATTGAAAGACAAAATTAATATTTGGGGAATCAACAAATTTTCGCAGGAGAGCGGAGCCGATATTCCCGGTAAAGGAATTTATAAAAACACCTTACTTAATGCATCTTATTACACTTTTGACAGCGAGAGATATTTAATGGTTGAAGATTATTTTAACCTTGCCGATGTAGCGGCTGCAGCGCCTTATGACCAAATTTACGTTTTGGTAAACAGTAAGAAATATGGCGGCGGTGCAATCTATAATTTCTACTCGGTTGTTGCCGCGCAGAACGAAAAGTCCGAACTTGTTTTTGTGCATGAGTTCGGACACGGACTTGCCGGATTAGCCGATGAGTATTACACTTCCGACGTTTCTTATGAGAACTATTACGACTTAACCGTTGAACCGTGGGAGAAAAACATCACAACGCTTGTGAACTTTGGAAAAAAATGGAAGAATCTTGTCTCTCCCGATACGCCGATTCCCACGCCTGACGATTCGGTTTACTACAATAAATTAGGGGCTTTTGAAGGCGGCGGATATGTAGCAAAAGGAGTTTATCGTCCGACATACAACAGCATAATGAAATCATTATCCGCCGACGGATTTAATTTGCCAAGTAAAAATGCTATTATTAGTGTAATAAAATTTTATTCGGAGTAAGAAATAATGCAGAAAAGAATATATAAAACATTGCAGCGCATAGCTTCATTTAATTATAAAAACGATACTGAACTTTTCAAAAAAGTAATCGGCGAACTTGTTAAAGATGAAAAGGTGAAAATTTCCGGCGGCAGAGTTTGGAAATTTTGCAGAGAAAATAATTCATATAAAATTCTTTTTCAAACGGGAAAAGTAAAGCGAATCAAAAAAGATTTTGAACTTTCTATTGAGGAAAACAATGAACTCTTTTCCCGAATTGAGGAAGAAAGAACAATAAATTCTACCGAGATTAACAAAGAACTGATAAGTAAAGGAATTTTCAAATATTCGGCTTCCGGTTTCGGAAGGAAGGTAAAAATCGGAGACGCTTATTATTATGAATATCTTCTTGCTTTAAGTACAGATAATGTAAATAACGAGTTCCTCTATATCCTGAATATTGTTTCAACTTTGCTCACTCAGAAAATCAAGGAGAAGGAGCTTTCCGAGAAGACCGATGATTTGCTGCTCGATTTGGATAAAGCGCAGAAACTTCAGCAGAGCCTGCTTCCGGAACATGAATATTATTTTCACGATTACTGCATTTACGGAATTACGATTCCGGCAAAAACATTAGGCGGAGATTTTTTTGATTATTTGAAAATCGGCGAAGGAGAAAATCGTTTGGGGATTGCCGTTGGAGATGCGGCGTCTAAAGGTTTGGATGCCGCCGCCGAAGCGATGTATATTTCAGGCGCGATAAGAATGGCTTCTTATTTTCAGATTAAGATTTCGGCGTTGATGAGCAGACTTAATAATCTAATTAACCAAATTTTTTCAGATGACAGATTTACTACTTTATTCTACGGTGAAATTTCCGAAGATACGAAGGGGCTTTTCCTCTATGCCAATGCGGGACACAATCCGCCCTACCTATTGAAAAATAAGAGGAAGATTATTGAACTTCATTCAACAGGTCCGTTATTGGGTCCCGCTCCTCACTCAAAATATGAAACGGATTCGGTTTATTTTGACGCGGGTGATGTTCTTGTAATCTATTCCGATGGAATAGTCGAGGCTGCAAATAATAAATTCCAGTTTTTCGGGGAGGCGCGATTTAAGAAACTTATTCGGAAGTTTGCCGATATGCCTCCTAAGATGATGGCTCTTTCTATCTTGGAGGAAGTTGAAAAATTTACTACCTTGAATGGTAAATATCAGGACGACGCAACACTTGTGATAATAAAAAGAAAAGAGAAGAATGAAACTAAGCGATAAAATTTTTGAAGCGGGAGTTGTAGGAGCAGGCGGTGCAGGATTTCCCGCACATGTAAAAGCAAATTCAACAGTTGAATATGTAATTGCCAACGGCGCCGAGTGCGAACCTCTCCTCCATAAGGATTTTGAACTTACCCAACATTTTGCCGAAAGTGTCGTTAAGGGTATGGAACTTATGGTGAATGAAACCGGCGCGCAAATCGGTTATATCGGTATTAAGGATAAGAACTACCCTGCGATTGAAGAAGTGGAAAAATATCTTTCCGGGAAAAATCTTGAAGTTGTTCATCTGCAGGATTATTATCCTGCAGGCGATGAATATGAACTCGTTTATAATGCAACGGGAAGATTGATTCCGCCGCACGGAATTCCTCTCGATGTAGGATGCGTTGTAAATAACGTTGAAACACTTTACAACATAGCCAAAGCCGAAGAAGGTATTCCCGTAACGGAGAAGTTTATTTGTGTTACAGGCGCCGTAAAAAAACCGTCAACTTTTTTTGTTCCTGTAGGGACTACTTTTGAAGAGGCGATAAACTTTGCGGGAGGAACTACCGTAGATGATTTTGGGATTTTTATCGGCGGTTTGATGATGGGAACGTTAACGGACAATGTCTCCGACGTTATTACAAAAACAACCGGCGCGCTGGTTATTCTGCCGAAAGAACATCACCTTGTAACAAGAATGGAGAGACCTGTTGCAGATATGAACCGGATAGGAAAATCCGCATGCGACCAATGTTCATACTGCACGGAGTTTTGTCCGCGCTACTTAATGGGCTACGAAGTTCAGCCTCATAAAGTTATGCGCTCTCTTGAGTTTTCCAAAACAGGATATGCCGTTTGGAACGAGTTTGCGGATTTGTGCAGCTCTTGCGGACTTTGCACGCTCTACTCATGCCCCGAAGAACTTTACCCGAGAGAAGCTTGCGACCAAGGTAAATCGTATATGAGAAAGGAAGGGAAAAAGCATGAGCAAAAGAAAGAGGTGAAAATTCACCCGATTAAAGATGGAAGAAAAGTCCCGGTAAAACAATTGATGAAGAAATTAAATATTACAAAATATAATGTCCCGACGCCATTTGCCGAAGGATTTCCCGAACCGGAACAAGTTAAAATTCTGCTCAAACAACATGTTGGGGCGCCGGCTAAAGCTGCCGTATCAATCGGAGATGTTGTGCGGAAAGGTCAAATGATTGGAACGATTGAAGAAGGTAAACTCGGCGCGCCGGTTCACGCTTCAATTAGCGGTAAAGTTACTCACGTATCGGAAGAATTTATTAGAATAACAAAAGTTTAGGTATAAAATGAAAATGAACTCATTAGGTTTAGTGGAGCTTTCCAGCGTTGCTTCCGGAATGCAGGCGGCTGATATAATGTTAAAAACTTCGGAAATCGAATTAGTCCTTTCCCGGACTATTTGTTCGGGGAAATATATGGTGATGGTAGGCGGAGATGTTGCGGAAGTGCAATCCGCGGTTGATGCTGCGGAGACTCAATTGGACTACTCGATAATTGACACATTTGTAATTCCGAATGTACATCCCGATATTTTTCCCGCTCTTTCCGGACACAGCGAAACGGACGAACTTGAAGCTCTTGGAATTCTCGAGTCCTTTTCCGTCGCGTCATTAATTGAAGGCGCCGATGCCGCCGTTAAAGCGGCTAATGTTCGCTTAATTGAAATTCGCCTCGCAATGGCTCTCGGCGGAAAAGCCTTCTGCACGCTTACCGGTGAAGTTGCCGCCGTAACAAGCGCTGTAGAAAGCGGCGCGGACTTAATTTCGCGCAAAGGGCTGCTTGTAAACAAAGTGGTAATTGCGCAACCGCGAAAAGAATTATTGAGCGAGATGATTTAAAATGGCAATGTCGAATAAAAAACGTGCAACGTTTATTTTTATTTTGTTGATGACACTCTTTCTTGTTGTGGAGTTATTTAATATTATATCCGAAACAAAGTCGGGTGATTTGGATAAGTTTGAATTTGTCGGCTCAGTTTATAATTTACAGACAAAGTCTCCGCGCAAACTTGCCGAGTTTTATCGGGATTATCTTAATTTTTATTCACTTCCTGAGAATGACACTAACATTATTGCTCTTGGGAATGATGCGGTAAGATTGAATTTGTTAAAATCACTTCATCCTGAAAAGCAAACTATGGTTTTCCGCACGGAGAAAATTTCCCGTCTTTTCCGAAAACTAATCGGAATGAAAAGGAATTTTAAAGAGCCTATGCACCTTGACCACAACGAAAAACTTACGTTTACAATTTTTGATACCGACAGCAATAAAATCACTTTCATCGGCAATTAATTTCGGCGTAATCGTGAATTGTTTATTCGTAGATTCTTTTAAGAAATTTATCTTTCTTTCGGTTCTCCTCACATTCTTATCGATTAATAAATCATTTGCTCAAGAGAGAATAAAAACGAATAATCACGGCAATTTTTTTTCTTTTGCATTTGATAATGATGTTTACTTCAATACGGACGAATATTACACAAACGGATTTTTTTTATCACTATCAAATCGAAAAAACAAACTGAATGATTTTGAAAATTTAATGTTTCCTTTTTCTTTCGGAAGCGGATTTACAACATTTTCGGTTTCCCAAAAAATTTATACTCCGCGCGATTTTTCAACAGACGATATTAAATATGGAGATAGACCTTTTGCGGCAAATTTGGAATTGCAATATTCGCTGCAAAGTTACAGCGGCAAAAAAAATCTGATTTTAACCGAATCTTTTCTCCTCGGTGTAGTGGGAAAATATGCTTTCGGGAAAGAAGTTCAGAACGGAATTCATTCTTTTCTGCCGCATTCTTCGGATGTGCCGGGTTGGGAAAATCAGATTTCGAGCGGGATGCTGCTCGGTTATTCCATGGAAGTAGAAAAGAAAATTTTTGAAGGGAATATATATGTAATTGATATGTTAGCCTTCGGAAAACTCGGAACGCCGCAAACATCTTTCGGAATAGGAACTCACCTTGTTGTAAATTCTGTCGGCGAATATTTTCAGCGCCCCAATTATTTTACCGGAAATACATTTGGTCTGCAATTCGATTTTTCGATGAAGACTTCTTTCAAATTGTATGATGTAAATCTTCAGGGAAATTTGTTTTGGGATTCAAGTCCTTATCGCCTCGCATCGATAAGCCGTTTTGTTATTGAAGGTGATTCCGGTTTTCAGTTAAAACTGAATCGATTTATTATGGAAATTAGAGCTTACTATCTTTCATCGGAGTTCCCAGGCGGAACTAAACATCTTTGGGGAAGGTTTAAAATCGGAGTTAAATTTTAGGAAGGGAAGGTTATGAATTATTCGCTCTACACTGATTTTTACGAATTAACAATGGCACAAGGTTATTTTCTTTCCGGTAGGAATAGAGAAAAAGCCGTCTTCGATTATTTTTTTAGAAAACTTCCTTTTAACGGAGGGTATGCAATTTTTGCGGGATTGGAAACTCTTCTTGAAATATTACAGAATCTGCGTTTCGGAGAGAAGGAAATTGACTATCTGAAAAAATGCGGATTTCGTGATGAGTTTTTATCCTATCTCGAAGACTTTCGTTTTACGGGAGATATTTATTCCGTAAATGAAGGGGAAGTTGTTTTTCCCAATGAACCGATAGTGCGGGTTGAGGGAAATATTATTGAAGCGCAGTTAATCGAAACTCTGCTCCTTAATGTGCTGAACTTTCAATCGCTTGTTGCAACAAAATCGGCAAGAATATGTTCTGCAGCCGAAGGAAAAGCTGTTCTCGATTTCGGTATGAGACGCGCTCAAGGCTTGGGGGCTATTTGGGCAAGTAGGGCGGCGGTTATAGGCGGAGTAAAGGCTACGTCAAACGTTTATTCGGCATTAATTTTCGGCTTAACTCCAAGCGGAACTATGGCGCATTCATGGGTGCAGAGCTTCGATGACGAGCTTGAGGCTTTTCGTAAATATGCGGAAATTTATCCTAATAATGCTGTGCTTCTTTTGGATACTTACAGTACTTTGAATTCCGGCTTACCGAATGCGATTAAAGTTGCACATGAAATGGAAACTAACGGGAATCGTCTTTTAGGCGTTCGTTTGGATAGTGGTGATTTTGCTTATTTAAGTAAAGAAGTAAGAAAAAAATTAGATGCTGAAGGTTTGGATTATGTAAAGATTGCAGCCTCAAATCAAATTGATGAATTTATCATCAAAAGTTTGGAAGAACAAAATGCAGCGATAGATATTTACGGAGTAGGAACCAAATTAGCTGCTGCAAAACCGGACGGCGCTTTGGACGGCGTTTATAAACTATCCGAGATTTCAGGCAAGCCAACAATGAAGTACTCCGATAATATCGTCAAAACAACTTTGCCCGATAAAAAGGAGATTCGCAGATATTTATCGGAGGAGGGACTATTCTACGGAGATGCAATAGTTTTAGTCGGTGAAGGAAAAATAAATAAATATTTTCATCCTTTCTTTAGTGAAAAGTTCAAAGATGTTGAAAAACTTGAATTTGAGAATTTATTATCTCTCGTATTCAGTTCGGGAAAACCGAGACGTGAAGCAAAAAGTGTTTCCGAAATTTCAGATTATATGCAATCCCGCGTAAAGTTAGTTCCATCCGAAATAAAAAGATTTGATTACCCTCATCTCTATAAAGTCGGTATCAGCAAAAATCTTTTTTCGCTAAGAACCGATTTAAGAAGTGAAAAATAATTTTCTCGTACGTCCGGTTTGAATAGTTTGTCATTCATTTTAAGTTGAAACCGAAATTATCTTTCCTCCAATTTTAATTTGACGGTTTTATTTCTGTTATTTCGTATGTATTTAATTGTAATAATATCGCCGGGGGAATGGCTTTTTAATATATCGGAGTAATCGCGTAGATTTTTAACTTGCTTGTTGTTTACTTTTACGATGATGTCGCCTATTTTTACTCCGGCTTTTGCCGCAGGAGAATCATCCAGCATATCGGCAACTTTAACTCCGGAACCGGTAAAAGAGAAGTCCGGGACAATTCCCGTTCTTACTTTTCTTCTCTTTCCTGAAACGCTGCTCTTTTTCTCTATGGATTTTTTTGTGGAAGCCGAAAGAGGTCCTTCGCGGTTTGCCAAGTAATCCAGCGCTTCTTTCCCAACCGTTGCTACTTTTACTAATCCGTTTTTGTCAATCTTATCTGCAGTGTCTGTCGGTTTGTGATAATCCTTATTCGGTCCGCTGAAAAATTGCACTGCGGGAATTCCTTTCTCCAAGAATGCGACTTGATCACTAGCGTCAAGTTGTTCTTTAATCAGATCGGTAGGAATTCCTGTTACGTAATCAGTTCCCATAAATATAAATTTCCATTCCCTTGCGCTTCTCCAATTAAGAATCATGATTTTTTTATTATTTAATCTTCCTACCGTGTCAAAATTCAAATCGGCAATTATTTTTTTTGTGTTAATGTTCATCGTAGGATGTGAAACAAAATATCTTGAGCCGACTAAACCTTCCTCTTCGCCGGAAAATGCAATGAAGATAACGGGACGAACCGGTTTGTAGGTTTTCCCGAGTACTCTTGCCAATTCCAATATTACGGATATTCCGGATGCATTATCGTCAGCGCCATGATGAATTTTGCCTTCGTTCCCTTTGTAAACATCGGGCCAGCCTAATCCGAGATGATCGTAATGAGCTGAAATTATTAGGGGAGCATTATTATATTCTTTCTTTGTCCCGGGAATATAGCCGATTATATTTGTCAATCTGAAATTTTTTCCTTTAATCTTCTGTGACCATGTCTGAAAATAGGAACCATCGTTCCCAGCCGGTTTTAGACCGTATTCTTTGAATTTGTTCTCTATGTAATCGCGGGCTTTGTCTAATTCCGGAGTTCCAAGTCCGCGCCCTTTTAATTCGTCCGAAGATAGATATTTTATTGTATTAAACATTTTTTGGGCGGAGAAAACCGGCGCGGTGTAAGCAAGCGCTTTCTCTTTGGGAAGTTGGACTGATACATTTTTTGAATTATCGAGAATTTTCACAAGGGGAGAGTTAAGTATTTCCCATTCACCTTTTAAAATATTAGTCGGTTCAGCGCCTTCAAATCCGAGGTAGCCGTATTTTCCGTAATGCGGCAGTTTGCGAATTAATCCGTTTGCCGCTTGCGGATTGTCCAACGCAAGCCACACAACTGTGCTATTATTATTATCGGGATTTTTCATCGCTATAACGAATGATTTATTCTTGTAAGTGTTTGAGCTTTTCATCACCTTAACAGAGTCGGGAGTGATTTTCGAATGATATACTTTTAACGCATTGTTAAAAACCGGTATGAACTTATTCGTTTTGCCGAACAACCAAACCGCGCCATCTGTTGGTAAAGAGCTTATTTCACTATCCGTTACAATTTTTCCCGACTTGTTTTTAATCCATGCTTCGGCAATTTTTTTGTAAGCATCCAACTGTTGAGAATTTGCTGGGAGTATTGCCGTTACCTGCTCAGCCCCGAAAGCTTTGGAAAGAGCGGGTGGAATTTCATTCGCATCTAATCTTCTGAAGCAGTCGAAATTCGGATCAACAATTACTTTTACCGGTTCGGATTTCAAAGTAACCGTGAAATTATCGGCTTTGGATTTCATCATAAATTTTTTAGACACATATTTGTTATCTGCGGTAACTATAACAACCGGCGCTAATATTTTGAATGCGGCTTCTTTTTGTTTTTGGAGGAGTGTTAAGTCAAGAATATATTTCCCGTCTTTATTGATTGTTTTAACATTCTCCAGAGCCAATATCGGCGCACCTTTGCGTAAAATCCACTGCTTGAAAAACCAGCTCAAGTCTTTGCCGGTAACATCTTCAAAGGAATGTTCAATATCGTAAAAGGAAGCTTTCTTAAATTTATAATTCATGTAAAACTTTCTGAAACTTTTAACAAAGTTATCGTCGCCTACCATTTTGCGCAGCATGTGCCACATCATTAATGTTTTTCCGTAACCGATAGCTTCACTCGCTCCGTCATAACGAGATTCGAATTTAGAAGGGGGGAAGTCGTTTTTATCATTAACATATGACGTGAACCTCTGCAGTACAGCTCGGCGGTAATCGTCGCCTTGTCCGCGCTGTTCTTTTATTAAATGATCAGCCATATATGCCGTAATTCCTTCACACCAATTTCCCTTTGAAAAATCAACGTAAACACTGTTCCCCCACCAATTGTGGAGAAGTTCGTGAGGATATGAAGAATGAAGAATGAAAGGAAAGCGGATAATCTTTTCGCCGAGTAAAGTAAATGAAGGCATACCGTAACCTGTTTCCCAAAAATTTTCCACAAGGGCAAATTTGGAATAAGGATACGGTCCCAGAAGATTACGATACATTTCCAAGTATTGAGCCGTAGCCTCGAGATATTTATTTGCAAGCGCATCGTCGGGAGTTCTTAAAAATCCGTAAGCGGTTACAGCACCAACCTCTTTTTTGTAAACTGTAAATTTTGCGGCAATGAGAAAAATTTCTTCCTGAGGCGAAGGACAGTCCCATTTCATATAATTCTTATCGGAGAGTTTTCCTTGACTTACTGTCTTC
>CAYLYR010000065.1:0-10517 GCA_964387835.1 uncultured Melioribacter sp. | reverse complement strand
CGAAGGAATCACGGCATTCCAAATGGATATTAAAATACAGGGAATTTCTTTTGAGATTATGAAAACCGCTTTGGCGCAAGCTAAAGAGGGAAGAATGCACATTCTCGGAATTATGAATGAAACCATTTCCGAACCGAGAAAAGAGCTTTCGCAATATGCTCCGGTTATCGATTCCCTGCAGATTAAGGTTGACCAAATCGGCGCTTTAATCGGACCGGGCGGAAAAGTGATTCAGAAAATTCAAAAAGATTACGGAGTTGATATTACCGTAGAAGAAGACGGAAAAGTCAGCATTGCCGCTCCGAGAGCAGAAGCTGCTCGCGAAGCTAAATCTTACATCAAATCGATACTTGCCGAACCGGAAATCGGCGCTGTTTATCAAGGAACAGTTAAGAGAGTAATGGAGTACGGCGCTTTTGTTGAGATTATTCCGGGTAAAGAAGGCTTGCTTCATGTCTCCAATTTGGATTGGAAACGCGTTGATAAAGTTGCCGATTATCTGAAAGAAGGCGACAAGGTCGAAGTAAAATTGATTAAGATTGAAAACGGAAAATTGAGCTTGTCTCGAAAGGCTCTGTTGGAAAGACCTCCGAGAGAAGAAAGAAAATAAACGTTTCAGAGTTGAAAATTTAATCACTCGGTAAGGGGAAATTTTAGCTAATTTCCCCTTTTTTATTTATAATTTGTGTTGAAAATGGGAAAGAGATTGAATTGCTCCGTAGCTCGGAATGTCAGATTTATTATCCGGAATAAAAAACTTATGCTGAATAATCGGGAGATTGCCACGTTCCCTACGTTCGCTCGCAATGACGGTGTTTTCGGAGATTGCTTCAGCCGACAAGTAGGCTTCGCAATGACAAAATTTAGGATTTGGAATTGAACAGATTCCTCGTCGCTCCGCTTCTCGGAATGACAGAAATTACTGACTTCCGCTTCCGCCCGACTGCGAAGGCAGTAGAATCTGAATAGCCTCTTTCATGAAATGTTTGTTTTTTTTGTAGCTTTACTTTTCTAATTTTTTGTGATGTTAAGAAGATTAAATATGAAATGGAAATTCTTCTTAAAATTGAAAGTCGATTTGTGTTAAAGATTTTTTTGTTTTATAATAATTCACTTTTCAAAAATTCTATTTCAAGATTAGGTTAACAATTAGGGACTTAAATAAGTTTGAGCATAATAAAAAAAAACAGCATTGTTTTAGCGCCGATGGCGGAGATTTCCGATAAGCCGTTTCGTACAATGTGCCGGAAATATGGAGCTGATTTTACTTTTACCGAAATGGTAAGCGCGCGGGGAATAGTTAACAACAGTTTTAATACGACGAGGAAAGTGGTTTTTTCCAAAAGTGAACTTCCTATCGGGATACAGCTTCTCGGAAATAGTCCTTTTTATATCGGCGAAGCAATAAAACGATTGGTAAAACTTTCCCCGGTGGTTTTTGATTTAAACGCCGGCTGTCCGGTGAAGAAGGTAACTAAAAACGGATTTGGATCTGCGATTCTCGATAAGCCGATGCAGCTTAAGGAAATAGTCGCTTCGATGAAGAAAGCCGCCGGTGATATTCCCGTTTCCGTAAAGATGCGGTTGGGGTTTCGGAAAGTTACGGTACTGGAAAATGCGAAAATCTGCGAGGAAGAGGGAGCTGATTTTATTACGCTTCATCCGAAGATGGGGAACGACGGCAGCGAACTTTTGCCGGAAAGAGAATGGATTGCCAAAGTGAAATCGGTCGTTAAAATTCCCGTGCTTGCCAACGGTTTTGTCTTTTCGGCTGAAGATGCCGCAGAGCTTCTTTCGGAAACCGAGGCGGATGGAATTATGGTTGCCCGCGGCGCGCTCGGGAATCCTTATATTTTTGATAGATATAATCATTACCTTAAAACAGGGCGTTTTTCTGAAAAGCCGAATATAGATCAGGTTTTTTCCGATGCACTTGAGCATGCGGAGTTAATAAAAATTGAATACGGCGAAAATTTAGTGGGACTTAACTCAGCAAAAAAGAATATATTTTGGTATTTTAAAAAGTTTAATGGAATTTTTTCATTGATTGAAAATATTATAGATTTGCAAGATTTTAAACAGATTACAAATGCGTTGGAACAACACGTTGAAAATTTGAAAGCGGGGAAATTTTCAACGGAAAGAAACGAAGAAGTTTTTGAAAAATTTAAACAGCGCATTTTATTCTGGAATTTGGAATAAAAATTTTAGGACATTATGGCGAAAGAAATAATTATTAACAGTTCTGCTTTTCAAAATCGTGTCGCAATAACTGAAAACGGTAATTTACTCGATTATTTTATTGATCATGTAGAAAAGCGCCGAATGGTGGGTAATGTTTATCTCGGGCGTGTTGCAAGAGTTTTACCCGGAATAAGAGCCGTTTTCATCGATATTGGAATGAAGCATGATGCATTTCTTCATTTTGCCGATATTGAAAGAAGCGATGATAACGATAGTTTTCACGATGATCACGATGACGAAGCGACAATTGACGAGGTAGTAAACACCGAAAGGGAAAAGTTCAACTCAATTTACCAGCCTCCGAGGTTGGAGAAAAAAAACGGAATGGAATCTCCCACGCTTAAAAAAGGGCAAAAAGTTATTTTGCAGATCATTAAAGAACCTGTGAAGGGAAAAGGAGTTCGCGTTACTTCATCGCCCTCTATCCCGGGAAGATTTTCCGTTTTGATTCCTTTTGAACACAGAGTAGGTATTTCAAAAAAAATTAACGATTTCAGGGAGAGAAAAAGATTAAGAAGAATAGCGAGGCAGCTTCTTCCGGAAAACTTCGGGCTGATTATCCGCACAGCAGCGAGAGGACAATCCGAAGATGCAATTAAGGCGGATATTCGTTATCTGATGAATGCTTGGGAATCGATTGAAAAAGGGGCAATGTCTAAAACTCCGCCCGCTTTGCTCTATCATGATTTATCGACAACCACAAGTATAATTAGGGATTTGTTTACGCCCGATGTAACAAAGGTTTATATCGATTCGCGTAAACTTTACCGTGAAATAAAAGAATATGTAAAAACCGTTCAGCCCGAACTTGCGGAAAAAATTGTTTATCATAAAAGCAGTACAACAATTTTTGAAGATTTTCAGATTGAAGATCAAGTGCAGTCTCTATTCAGCAGAAACGTTTATCTTCCGAGCGGCGGTTACATTATAATCGAGCATACCGAGGCAATGACGGTTATTGACGTAAACAGCGGTAAGTACGCCAAAAGAAGAGCGCAGGAAGCCAACTCCCTTAAAACCGATTTGGAAGCAGCAAGGGAAATCGCCCGTCAATTAAGATTGCGCGACATAGGCGGTTTGATAGTAGTCGATTTTATTGACTTGCTCGAAGACCAAAATCGTAAAAAAGTTTATGATGAAATAAAAAAAGAGTTTAAGAAAGATAGGGCGAAAGTTGTTGTTCTTCCTATGACGGATTTCGGATTAATACAAATTACAAGAGAAAGAATTCGGGAAAATATTTTTCAATCGAACATGGAAATTTGTCCTTACTGCCAGGGCACCGGAATTTTACAAAAAAAATCAAGTACGATTCATGATGTTGAAGATTGGATTAAGAGGCATAAAAAGGAAGGTAAAATCAGATTCCTAAGACTTAAAGTTCATCCTTCAATTTTTCATAAACTGCGTGAAGGGGGATTTTCTTCTCTTATCACAAAATGGCAGCTGAAATATTTTCTAAGAATAAAATTGGAAGTTGATGAAAACGTGAATCCGCGTGATTTTGTATTTTTATCCTCTTCCGGTGAAGATTTAACTAATATTTACGAATAAAATTTAACGAGGTTTTAAATGAAGTTTTTTATCGATACGGCAAACATAGAAGAAATTAACGAAGCGGCTCAGTTGGGAATATTGGATGGAGTTACTACAAATCCTTCCTTAGTGGCAAAAGAAGGAAGAGACTTTCTCGAACTGCTGAATGAAATTGTAAAGATCGTTGACGGACCAATCAGCGCCGAAGTGGTTTCTACCGACTACGACGGAATTCTGACCGAAGCGCATGATTTGGCTAAGATTGACGACAACATTGTAATTAAAGTCCCTTTGATCAAAGAAGGACTTAAAGCTGTTAAAACTCTTTCCGGCGAAGGAATAAAAACCAACGTAACTTTATGTTTTTCACCTTCGCAAGCCTTACTTGCGGCTAAAGCGGGCGCATCTTATATTAGTCCCTTTGTCGGGCGCTTGGACGACATCAGCAACTCCGGAATGGAAATAGTCGGACAAATAGTTCAGATTTATGAAAATTACGGTTACCAAACCGAAGTTTTGGTAGCGAGCATTCGTCATCCCATGCACTTGGTTGAAGCCGCGATGATGGGAGCCGACGTTGCTACTATGCCTTTTGCCGTAATTAATAAATTGTTCAACCATCCGCTTACGGATATTGGTTTGGAAAAATTCCTAAGCGATTGGAAAAAATTAGAAAAGTAGGTGATGAAATGAAAAAGACAAAATTTTATGAAATTCACAAAGAGCTTGGAGCAAAAATTGTTGAGTTTGCCGGATTTGAAATGCCGGTTCAATATTCCTCGATTATCGAAGAACACAAAGCCGTTCGGAATTCCGTAGGCGTTTTTGATGTTTCCCACATGGGCGAGGTTCGCGTAAAGGGAGATAAAGCTCTCGACTTTGTTCAAAAAATTACAGTGAATAACGCTGCTAAATTAAGCGACGGACGTGTGCAATATTCCGCTATGTGCTATTTGGACGGCGGTATTGTTGACGATTTGCTTGTTTACAGAATTAGTGAAAACGAATTTATGCTTGTTATTAACGCATCTAATATTGATAAAGATTTTGCTTGGATGAAGGAAAATAACACTATGGGCGTTGAGCTTGTAAACGAGAGCGACGAATATTCTCTGCTTGCCGTTCAAGGTCCGAACTCGAGAAAAGTAGTTGAAAAAGTTTTTGATATTGACTTAGAACCGATTGAGTATTATCATTTTACTTACGGTAATTTTGAAGGCGTTGATTTTATTATTTCAAGAACAGGCTACACAGGCGAACTCGGTTACGAGCTTTATTTTAAGGGCGATGAAGAAGCTGCGCGAAAATTATGGAACGCGCTTTTTGCAGCCGGAAAAGAATTTAATATTGTTCCCGTCGGACTCGGCGCAAGAGATACGCTCCGCCTTGAGATGGGATATTGCCTTTACGGAAACGACATCGACGAAACCACAAATCCGCTGGAAGCCGGCTTGGGCTGGATTACAAAATTAAAGAAAGGCGAATTTAACGCTTCCGATGTTTTGAAAAAAGTTAAAGCCGAAGGTTTAAAACGGAAACTTGTTCCGATGGTTTTTGATGAAAAACGAGCTTTCCCGCGCCACGGTTACGAAATCGTGAAAGACGGCGAAGCGATAGGACACATTACGAGCGGAACGGTCAGCCCGATATTAAATAAACCGATTGCTCTCGGCTATGTTACAATTGAAAATGCAGAAACGGGAAATGTTGTGAATGTGAAGATACGCAACAAAGAGTTCCCCGCGACTATTACCAAATTACCTTTTGTGGAGAAATAACCGGATGAAAGCACATGTTCTTCTTTCGCCTTTGAATGCCGACGAACTTTTTTTCTCGGATAAAACGACAGTTGTAATCGATGTTCTTCGTGCTACGTCATCGGTAGTTGCCGCATTGCGAAACGGAGCGAGAGAAGTTATTCCCGTTGAAACAATGGAGTTCGCTATGAAAATTTCCGGCGGGCAGAATATTCTTGCGGGTGAAAGAAACTCCATGAAAATAGAAGGATTTGATTTCGGCAATTCGCCGCTTGAATTTACTCCCGAAGCAACGGAGGGGAAATCCGTTATATTTTATACTACGAACGGCTCCAAAGCATTGGTACGAGCTAAGTTTTCCAAAAACTTGTTCGCAGCCGCTTATCTTAACGTTACTGCTGTCGCTGAAAAATTAATTGAGCTTAACGAGGATTTTGTAATTCTCTGCGCCGGCGATAACGGAATGTTTAGTTTGGACGATACACTCTGCGCCGGAAAGTTGATTGAAATTATCGATGGAAAGGTTCCCGACTTGCAGCTTACCGATGCCGCAAAAGCAAGTCTGAAGTTAAATAAGGTTTGCGGAAGCGACATTTTTTCAGTACTAAAGGAAACCGAGCATGGCAAAGAACTGATAGACGCCGGATATGAAAAGGACCTGGAGTTTATTGCGCAATTGAATTATACGGATATTGTTCCTTTTATGGAATCGGGGACACTGAAAATAAAACAAAAGAAAGAAGATATTAACGATTAGCTATGGCGAAAAAAGCGGTGAAAAAAGTTACACAAAGGAGGAAGAAGGAAATCCCGAAAGCGGAATCCCCTTATTTCATTACTCCTGAGAAGAAGACGAAAATCATCGGGATTTTACTGATGATTTTCTCGCTGCTTTTGTTGTTGAGTATTATCTCCTATTCGCGCTACGACAAAGCCAATCTCGCGTACAGGTTCACCGATTTCTTTAAAGTCTTTTCACAGAATCCCGATTTTGTAAGCAGAGCCGAAAGCACTCATAACCTGCTTGGAATTTTCGGCGCTTATCTCTCTGATTTTTTTATCAATAATACAATCGGATGGTTTTCACTTGTTTTCCCGATTGTGATTTTTGTCTGGGGATTTGTAATTATTCGTCCGAAATTTACTCACAGCGCAATTCGGCTATCTAACTTCCTCGTTTTTTCGGGGTTAATCTTAGCTTCGTTTTTCGGTGTTCTTCGATACTCGCTTAAACTTTTTCCGGACGTCAACGAATTATCAGGTAATGTTGGATTGTTTATCGGAACCGGAGTAGGACGGCTTTTCGGAGGACTCGGTTCAATAATTCTCTTTGCAGCGCTCCTTTTAATTGCTTCGATTATTTATTTCGATATTCATTTCAGTTCTCTCCTTAACTTTTTTAACCGATTTTCATCTGAAGATGATGAAGATGAAACGGGAGTGAAAATTGTTAAACCTCAAACTTCCGTTCAGGAAAAGGAAATAAAGGTGAGTAAATCACCGAGGAAGAAAGTTTCGAAAAAAGGAAAGTTTGTTGAAGGATTGCTTGGAGAAAGCAGTAGTGATAAGAAAGCGGAGAGTAAGGAAGAAATAATTGAATCCGAAATAGATAAAGACGGAACGAGAATAACTATTAAGAAAAAGGGACCCAACTTAGTAAAGCTGCATGAATTGGAAGAGGAGGAGAATAGGAAAATAGACTCCGACGAAGATGATATTGTTTTTCCCGCCGTTGATACTGAAAAGGAGAGTGAGCTGCCTGAGCAGTGGGAAGAGAAATTGAAATATAAATTCCCTCCGTTAACTCTTTTAACCGAGCCTTCGGAAGAGGAAGTGGAAGTTTCCGAAGAAGAGCTTAAACAAAATGCTGAACTTCTTAAAGCCAAGCTGGCGCTCTTCGATATTGAGATCAAGGATATTTCCGTAACGCCGGGTCCTGTTGTTACCCTGTACGAAATTGTGCCTGCGCCCGGAGTGAAAATCAGCAGAATCGTAAGTCTGGAAAATGATATTGCCCTTGCTCTTGCGGCACGCGGAATAAGAATTATCGCTCCGATTCCGGGCAAAGGAGCAATCGGTGTCGAGATTCCGAACGCGGTAGCTTCTCCGGTTAGCGCAAAAGCCATTTTGATGGAAGCGAGCAAAACAAAGTATGATTTGCCTCTTGCAATGGGAAAGACGATTACCGGCGAAATTTTTGTCGCCGATCTCGCGAAAATGCCACACCTTTTAATTGCCGGAGCTACGGGGGCAGGGAAGAGTGTCGGAATTAATATGATGCTTGCTTCGATACTTTATACCAAGCATCCTTCGGACGTTAAGTTTGTAATTGTTGATCCGAAAAAAATCGAATTGTCCTTTTATCGAAAACTTACAAAACACTTCCTCGCGGTTTCACCCGATATTGATGAAGAGGTTATTACCGTTCCTCAAAATGCAATTCTCGTTCTTAAATCTCTTGAGATTGAGATGGACAAACGTTACGATAAACTTGCCAAAGTCGGCGTTAGAAGTATTGTAGAGTACAACAAAAAAATCTCCGACCCGAAACGCGCGCCGAAAAACACCGAAACGATGAAGCACTACAAACTCCCTTATATCGTGGTTGTTATAGACGAGTTAGCCGACTTAATGATAACGGCGGGAAAAGAAGTTGAAGAACCTATTGCGCGCATTGCACAGCTTGCGAGAGCGGTTGGGATTCACATGATTGTGGCAACGCAGCGTCCGTCGGTAAACGTAATCACCGGAACGATTAAAGCTAATTTTCCGGCGAGGATAGCTTACCAAACCGCATCCCGTATTGATTCGCGTACGATTCTGGATTCCAAAGGCGCCGAGCAATTACTCGGGCGCGGCGATATGCTTTTTCTTCCTGCGGGAATGCCGAAGCCGATTCGCATTCAGAACGCATTTATTTCGACGGACGAAGTTGAAGCCGTTACAAACTTTATTTACGCGCAAAAAGGATTTTCAAAACGTTATCTTCTTCCTTCTATTTACGAGAAGAAAAAGAGCAGAGATTCTAATTTTCTTTCCGATATGGACCCGATGTTGATTGAAGCGGCGCGGGTAATTATTACTCATCAGCAAGGTTCCGTTTCTCTGCTTCAGCGTAAGTTAAAGCTCGGCTACGGACGCGCTGCGCGGATTGTTGACCAACTGGAAGAACTTGGCATTGTCGGACCTCCGGAAGGAAGTAAAGCGCGTGAAGTTCTTGTTGATTCGGAGGAAGAGCTTCAAACTATTCTACGAGGTTTAAATGCGGATTAGCGTCGGTAAATTATCTCTTCTGTTTATTGTCTTTTTTTCTGAACTGATATTCAATAATTCCGTTCTATGTAAAACTTCTCTGCTTGGAAAAGTTCGGCAGAAATTTGAAAGTGAAAAATCATTTTCCGTTGAAGTTGTTTTGGAGCAAAATAATGCGGCAGGTAAGATTTTTTTCCAATCTCCCGATTTGGAAAAGATTGTGTTCGGGAATTATAAAATTGTTGTTATTGCAGATACGATTTGGAATTTCAACTCTAAGCTGAACAGATTGGTTATTCAGGAAAAGGAAGATGATTTTACTCCCTTTTCCATTTACGATATTTTATTCAAACTCCCGAATGAGTGCGAGTATATTGAAAATAAAGGGGGAAATGAATTTACTCTTATTCCGAACAACGGTGATGAAATAAATGTTCGCTCTGTTAAAGTAAAAATGGACAAATCGTTTCTACCGGTTTTCGTAAAGGTAACCGATATGAACAATAAAATATTTTCTTTCTCATTAAAGAAATATTTGTTCGGCATCGACTTTGACCGAAGTTTTTTTGAAATCAAAAAGTTGAAAGGGACAAAGGTTGTCGATCTCCGATAAAACAAAAAGCCGTTTTTCAGTTAAAGAATTTATCGGCGGAATTATTTCGTTGATAATTACAGTTACTTTTCTTTTTCTTGCTTTTCATAACGTTGATGTGAAAAAAGCGTTTACATTACTCATTTCGAGAGTTTCATTGGGATATTTGCTGCTCTTTATTTTACTTTTTCTTTTTACGAATTTTGTTCGCGCCGTTAGATGGAAATATATTCTGAAAAACGTTAAGGAGGATATTTCTCTCTTTAATCTTTTCGGAGCAATGATGATAGGTTACGGAGTTAATGCAATTGTTCCGCGTCTCGGTGAATTTTACCGCGCTTTCTTTCTCGGCAAGTGGGAAGGGGTATCGCGGACTTCGATGTTCGGAACCGTTATAGTTGAAAGGCTTGTTGACGTTATGACGCTTTTTATTTCGGTAATTATAAGTGTGGTAATTTATTCAGGGAACATTTATAAAGAAGTCCCTTGGTTAAAATCGACACTCCTTTGGGGAAGCGGAATGATAGGAACCGCAATTTTGATGTTAGTCCTATTTGCATTAAGCGGGGAAAAGAGTTATTCCGTAGCTGTACGGTTTGTTGAGAAATTTTCCCTTAAAGGAGCGGCTCAGTTGAAAGAAATCTTCGAAGCTCTTGTTGCCGGTATTTCAAGCTTGAACGGAGCCGCAAATATTTTCGCAGTTGTGATTTTATCCGCTGCAGTAATGCTGCTCTACGGTTTAAATTCGTTGGTCGGGTTTTATATGCTGGATATGCAGGCGTTGAGCGCAGTGAATTTTAAGATTGCTTGGATTTTAATGACGATAAGCGCATTCGGAATAATAATTCCCACGCCGGGCGGAATCGGCTCTTATCATGCGATTGTAATTTTTGTGTTAACGGTTCTTTTTAATTTCGGAGAAGATATCAGCGCATCGTACGCTATTCTCACCCATTTTATTTCTTATGCGGGATTTATCGTTCTGGCGTTTTTATCAATCTGGTTCGTTAATAAAAAACAAGAGAAAGAAGGAAAAAGTAAATATAATTTTTGGTCTGTTTTGAGGATGAAGGATGAATAAAAAAATAGCGGTAATTTTATTAATGTTTTTTACGGGAGTTCTGTTCGGGCAGGGT
>CAYLYR010000064.1:0-10521 GCA_964387835.1 uncultured Melioribacter sp. | reverse complement strand
CGAAAATAAAATCTTGAACCTGGAAAAATCTTTTTACGGAATCGAAAAAAACATCAACCGAAACACCGAGAAAATAGTTTGCAATTATATACGCACCTCCTACTGCAATAATATCGGCGAAAATTACAAGAACAGGAATCATGATTAACGATGCGTAAAAACGGGGAACTGCGAGATAGCGTGTCGGACTAATTCCCATTGTAAGCAAAGCGTTGATTTGGTCGGTTACTTTCATCGAGCCAATTTCCGCCGCCATCGAGGCTCCTATTCTTCCGGCGATAACTATAGCCGTAAGCACGGGACCTAATTCCGTTATAATGGAACGGCTTGTTGCGGCTCCGAGAAAAGATAGCGGCGCAACTCCCTTGAGCTGATAAGCGGCTTGCCACGATGCTACCGCGCCGGTAAAAAGAGCAATGAGAGTAACAAGCGGAAGAGACTGGACGCCAATATGTTCCATCTGCTCGAAAAAAAGTTTTCTGCTCTTAATCAAATCGGGAGTTAGTTTAATAATATTCCACAGAAGAAGAAATATTCCTCCCAGCTCTTTGAAAAACAGAAGCGTTTTTCTGCCAATCGTTTTAAAAAATAGCGTTCTCATTATTCCCAAAATTAACCCTCGAAAATATATGAAATTTCCGTGTGAAAATTCCATGTTTGCTATTTCTGCTGAAAGTTGTTTGCGGATGTCAACGGTGAGTTTCTAACCCTATGAACATTCTACTTTATGAACTTTTATCTTTTATCTTTTTCGTGTCCTATCATTACACCTTAATTCCGATTTATTTCATTTTGTTGAAAACCCGACAGTTAAGGAATCCACATCAACAGCTTGTACCGAAAAATATCCCAATGCGTTGTTATTCCAGTTAGTCAATGGGTTTGCCGGTGCGACCTGTCCGTTGGAATTACTTCTGTTCGCCTGAACATTGACAAGCGTTTTAAAATACTCAAAAACCGCTTTATCAATCGAATCTATCTCGACTTTAATCAAATCTCCCCACGTTACATTTTCTCCGGCAAAGAGCTGAAGTTCAACATCATTCCCATTAGTTAGTCTATCCGAATATGCTCTGTAATTCGGTTGTTTCACTCCGTTAATAAAAAGAAAGATTCGGGCGTAATTCACTTTATCGGGATTATCTTTAAACAGTACATGTACAAAATATACTTTTTTCCCCGGCATTGTGCGGGATTCAATATAAAGAGAATCAATTTTAATTTTATCATTTACCGATGATGTCGCCGAAAAGCTCTTATTGCCGATTGAAACATCTATTCTGTAAGATAGTCCGAGTTCACTTTTTAACGTTGGACAATTGTAAACGCCGTTACCCAATCCGTTAAAATCATATCTGTTTCCGTCATTATCCGTAACGGAAACTCGGGCATCATCTATTTTAGGATAATTCCCGGGTTGGAAATAATTTGTAGATTTGCTAATATCGATTCGGTTATAAAAACCGTTTGAATCGGGCATGTCATAAATTTTAGCCTCAATTACCGTTGCCGGATTCGATGAATTCAAATCAATTTGAATAACGTCCTCGCATGCAGAAATCAAAAATATCAAAATCGGCAACGCAAATAATTTAACTGTTGTTTTTTTCATATTAAAACCTAAAATTAAAAGTTAACGCCGGCACAATTCCGAACAGAGATAATCTGACAGCTTCGGTATTATTCGGGTTTGATTCACTTTCTCTAAAATTAATTGCATAAGCATTTTTTCGGGAATACGCATTGTAAACCGAAAACGCCAAGCTCATCTCGCTTGAACTGCTTTTCTTAAAGTAGTACGTTACTCCCAAATCCAAACGATGATAATCGGGCATTCGGTAGCCGTTTCTTTCGGTATAATAATTTATCGTGTTTCCGTCAATAATATATTTACCGCTTGGAAATGTAACGGCATCGCCCGTATAAAAAACCCAATTTGCGGAAAATGTCCAGTTATTGTTGAGTGTGTAAATTCCCGTAAGTGAAAAATCATGCCGCCTATCTTGTCTTGCGGGAAAAGGCGTTCCGTTATTAATCTCGGGAAATACTCTTTCCGTCTTGGACAAAGTGTAACTTAACCAGCCGGTAAAACTTCCGTAATTCTTTTTCAGCGAAAGCTCTATTCCGTAAGAATATCCTCTTCCGAAAATTAATTCCCCTTCAATAAACTCATTCAAAAAAATATCGGCGCCGTTCTTATACTCAACTAAATTGCGCATATCTTTATAATAAATTTCAATAGAAGATTCGTAATTATTATTCATAAAATTTCTAAAATAACCTACCGCCGCTTGGTCGGCAAGCTCCGGTTTAACAATATCGGTTGTCGGCTGCCAAATATCAATCGGAGTTGAAGTTGTGGAATTAGACAACAAATGTATGTACTGAACATTTCGGGCATACGATAATTTAACGCTTTGCTCCTCGTCCAAAGCAAAGTTCATCGAAACTCTCGGTTCCAAATTCCAAAAAGAATTTATCAGCTCGAAATTTCCGTAGGAAAGCGTATCTATCGGATTTCCTTCCGAATCAAAATCGTAAGTTTCTCCCGGTCCCATATTTAAGTATGCGGATAGTCTTAACCCGTAATTGATTTTTAATCTTGCGCTAAGTTGGTACTCGTGCAAAAAATATGAGGCAATTTCAAAACCGTATTTGTGCGGAACAGTTTTTGAGTTCAGGCTGCCGCTCGTACTTTCCACTTGTCCGGGCAGAAAAGTATGATGAAAAACATTTACTCCGAATCTGAAATTATTGTCGGAATCGGCAAAGTACTCGAAATCGGATTTAAAATTAACATCTTCGATTCCGGAGGAAATTTCAAAATTATTGCTCCCGCTTTCAATATTAACTTTATAATTATAGTTGCTGTAAATTAAAGATGTGTTCACAAATAACTTTTCACTGAAAATATGATTCCATCTAAAAGTGCCTGTTACGTTTCCCCAATCGAAACCGAATTGATCTTTAAATTGAAAAACATCCCGCCCGAAATAACCGCTGAGATAAAGTCTGTCGTTGTTTGTAATGTCATAATTCATTTTTGTGTTTAAATCGTAAAAATAGAGTCTTGTTCCCTTAAACTCGTCGTTATCAAATAAAGGCAAAAACAAATCGGCATAAGTCCGCCTGCCGGAAATCAAAAAAGAGGAGCGATTTTTTATTATTGGTCCCTGCAAAGTTAAGCGGGAAGAAATCAACCCCAGACCGCCGTTAAACTGCCACCGTTTGTCATTTCCCTCTTTCATCCTAATATCGAGAACGGAGGACAATCTGCCGCCGTAATTTGCCGGCATGTTTCCTTTAATAATTTTTACGTTTTTTATGGCATCGGAATTAAATACGGAGAAGAACCCGAGCAGATGAGAAGCATTGTAAACCGTTGCTTCGTCAAGCAGAATTAAGTTCTGATCAACTTTGCCTCCTCTTACATAAAACCCGCTGTTTCCTTCGCCGGCGCCGCTTATTCCGGGCATAAGCTGAATTGTTTTTAAAATATCCTGTTCGCCTAAAATAACCGGAATATTCTGAACTTCCTTAGGAGAAATTTCATCGGTTCCCATATCAACCGATTTTACATTTTCATCCGAACGGCGTTCCTCAACCACAACTTCATTTATTTTTACCGCTGCGGGAATTAGCTTAATATCGCGGCGGACTGATTTTTCCCCCTTTATTTTTATAACCTTTTTATTATATCCGACATAAGAAAAAATCAATTCCCCTTTTTGGGCAGGAATCGTTAAGGAATAGAATCCGTATTCATTGCTTGTTGTTCCTATCGATAATTTCGGATAATAGACATTTACGCCGAGTAATTCCTCACCGGTTTCGGAATCGTAAATAAAACCGCTTACGGTTATTTCTCTTGTTTGAGATATTATCAGTGATGAACAGAATAATAAAACGAACAAATAATAATAAAATCCTCTAATCCTCATAAACCCAAACTTAATTTATTATCTATACTATTTTTGCTAATATTGGAGATTTGCCGGATAAGCTAATGTTTTTAAACAACAACCGCAAGAAATAAGCATTGCAATTCTAACTCATTTTTCTCTTGTTGATAGCGATAATAACTTATCCGGGAATTATTATTTCCAACAAGTTAATCGCCGACCCATGAATTACGATTTTCGCTACCGGACAAAACTGTGAATATGTAAAAAAAGGAGAACCTCATTCATCTATCCCAATGAACATAGAGGCATCTCCTTATTTCATTTCAATATTAAAATTGAAAAGTACAGATAAATTATTTGTGGTTGCGTTATCCGATACTATTTCAACAGTAACATTTTCTTCACTAACTTATTCCCGTTATAATTTATCTGGTAGAAATATGTTCCGGAAGCTACTTTATTTCCGGAGGAATTTCTGCCGTCCCAAATTACTTGATGATTCCCTGATGGTCTGAATCCGGAAAACAAATTTTTTATTAATCTTCCCGATATGTCAAAAACATCAACGCTCACATTTCCGGCTTTGCTTAAGCTATAAGGAATTGTTGTTGAAGGATTCCCACCGGAGCTTTTGGAAAACGGATTGGGATAGTTTTGTTTTAATTTGAAGTTTAAGCTTACGACCGGATTATTTTTTACACCGGTCGGTACGCCGGTATCAAACACAAAATATGTGTAGCCCGTATAGTCCGGATAGTCATATCGTGAAAAAGTACACTCCAAAGTTCCGTCGTTATCAACATCCCAAATAACAGGATATGAATAATAATAGCTTGAATCATTCTTTTCAAAGAGAGTATTTCCCGTAGTAATATCAATAATACGGAAAGACTCCCTGTAATTATCGGAAGGACCCGCATAGCCGAGAACATAAAATTCTACAATTCCATCTCCGGTTAAATCTTTTCCTAAAGAATAAATTTGATTTCCGGCGGTAAGTTCTTCAACAGTAAAATTGTAAGTATATAATGGAGATTCGGAAAATTCACTATCCATTATCTTAATACTTGAATCATCAATTAAATAGAACCGATTTATCCAATCGCTCCCTTCTTTTTGAAAACTCATCCAACCGGATGCATCAGCGGAATTTATGTTAGACGATGCCCACTTGCTGCTCCACTGCGAGAAAGTAAGTGAAGGCAATGTTAATAGAAACAATGTAAATATAGATAGAATATTCTTATTCATATTTTTCCCTTTTATTTAATCATAAAATATAATTAGTCCCCGAAATAAAACAAGAGTAAAATCCGATAAAAAATTCCCTTGCCGCGGCTAAATTTGTAATTGACAAAAAATCTTTTTACACTTCCGGTAAAAACAATTTTTTCACTTTTATCTTTTTACTTTATTCTCTCATCTTCTTACTTCAAATAACGTTACGTTTCAATCATTATTCCCGGAAAAAGTCTTTCTCATTATACCGGAATACCGTCTGCTTAATTCCAATGGTTTTGAAACGGTTTTTAGGTATATAACATAAGCTCGTGATTTTAATTTTTCTATTCTTTCAATAGTGTTTACATTGATAATACTTTTACGGTGAATTCGCAAAAAGTTATTTGCAGGCAAAACTTCCACCCAACTTTTTAATGATTTTCTGACAATTAACGATTTCCCGTTAAGCGTTCTAATTTTAGAATATTCTTTGTCCGCTGTAATACACACAATTTGTTCAAACTTTATTAAATGGAGTTTTTTCCCGACCGTTATTAAAATATGGTCCTTCTTACGAATGTTTTCAGTTTCAAATGCTCTTTGGCATACATCCATTAACATACTTTTATGTCTGTGATACAAAGCTATTCTTCTTTCAACCGATTGAACTAAATCCAATTTATCAAAATCTTTGGGGAAAAAATCAACTGCTCCGAGATTCATTATTTCTCTAAATTCGTTATTCTCAAAATTTGAAGATGAAATGTAAATAATCGGAAGAAAACTAATACTCGGTTGTGAAATAATATTTTTAATCAATTCTTTCCCAAGTTCTATTCCGGTTATGGAACAAATTATTATATCGGGAATATATCTTTCCGCAATTTCAAGTCCGTTATCTATTCCGTCCGCTTGATAAACATTTGAGCTGACATCGTTGAAAATTGTCGGGAAATCATAATAGGCAGTTTCATGATTATCAATAATGAGAATGTTACTTTTTTTCATCTCATGCATCTGTGCTTCTCTTTAATATTCAGCAAAAAAATCATAACCAAGTCTATAAAATCTTCATTTTCTTTACCGTTAATCTCGAAAATGTACCGTTAGTTGACTTATTGCTTCGTAAGTTTTTAGAAAAAAAATAAGTTAATAATATAAATATAACTTTTTGTGAGGTTTAAATGCAGTTACTAAAAAAACAAAATTTATTGCCGTTATTATTATCGATTATTTTTTGCTCCACAATAGTAACGGCACAAAATTCGGTAACACTAAACGGTTCGGCTGATTTTGTTAACAGATATGTTTGGAGAGGTTTGTTAGTGAACGATGCCCCGAATATACAGCCTTCCCTTTCCGTTTCATATTCCGGATTCGATTTCGGTTTTTGGGGATCCTACGCATTAACAAAAATCAATAATTCGGAAAACGATTTCGGAGTCAGCCAGGAAATCGATACGTGGTTGAGTTACTCGTTCCAATTAGGCAAGGAGATAAATTTTTCGGCATTATTAACCGATTACTATTTCCCGCAAAGTGGAATTAAAATCGGAAATTTCAGCAACTATGATAATCCGAACGGCGCCGGCGCCCATACTTTGGAAATCGGTTTTTCACTCTCCGGGAATAAGACTTTTCCGTTAAGTTTTTCAGGTTATATAAATATTTATAATGATAAAGGACGTAATTCCTATTTTGAAATAAATTATCCGGTCAGTGTTTCAAATTATGTCGGAGATGTTTTTATCGGCGCAGCAGGTGGAAGCAAGGACAATCCCGACTACTATGGAACTGCAAATTTTAACGTAATAAATTTAGGATTTAAAATTCAAAGAGAAATTAAAATTTCTACCGACTTTTCAATTCCTCTTTCGGTATCCTATATTCTTAATCCAAGAGCTGAAATCTCTTACCTGATTTTCGGCTTATCTATTTAACAAATAATAAAAAATTGTGAGGTTATTATGATTGATACTGGAAGTACCGGATTTATGTTGGTTGCCACTAGTTTGGTAATGCTGATGACTCCGGGCTTAGCTTTTTTTTACGGCGGATTAGTTGGACGCAAAAACGTTCTTACTATTATGATTCAAAGTTTTGTTTCCCTCGGATGGACAACCGTTTTATGGATTACACTCGGATACTCCTTAAGCTTCAGCGGAAGCGGCGGAGTAATAGGGAATCTGAACTTAGCCTTTCTTTCCGGAACTTCGTTACATGATGTTTTTACCGGTAATAATACAATTCCGCTCTATGTCTTTGTGGCATATCAAATGATGTTTGCTATTATTACGCCGGCGCTAATTACAGGTGCTTTTGCAAATAGAGTTCGTTTTCCCGCCTATATGGCATTTTTAACATTGTGGCTTTTCTTTGTTTACTTTCCGCTGACTCACATGGTTTGGGGCGGAGGAATTTTACAAGAATGGGGCGTTTTGGATTTTGCCGGCGGAATTGTAGTTCACGCAAGCGCCGGAATGGCCGCTCTCGCTTCGGTTTTTTATGTCGGAAGAAGAAAGATTAAAGAAAGCGGACCTCACAGCATTCCCCTTGTCGCTCTCGGTACCGGATTACTGTGGTTCGGTTGGTACGGATTCAATGCCGGAAGCGAGCTTCAAGTTGATGCAGTTACCGCAAATGCTTTTCTTAACACTGATGTTGCCGCTTCATTTGCTGCAATAACTTGGCTGATAGTTGCATGGTTCCTGGAAAAGAAACCAAAATTTTTGGGACTGTTGACCGGAGCCGTTGCCGGACTTGCAACTATTACTCCCGCAGCCGGATTTGTAACCGTAGGGCATGCTGCTCTTATTGGAATTATTGCAGGTTTAGTTTGTTATTTTGCAGTTGCCTTAAAAAATAAATTGAATTGGGATGACGCTCTTGATGTTTGGGGCGTACACGGAGTAGGAGGAATTCTCGGTGTAATCTTACTTGGACTTTTTGCTTCAAGCTCGGTAAATTCAATGGTAACTACTAACGGTTTATTAACCGGAGGCGGATTTTCATTTTTCTTTAAAGAAACGGTTTCCGTTTTAGCTGTAGGAGCCTATTGCTTTTTCTTTACCTACTTTGTACTGAAAATAATAAATATGTTCACACCTGTAAAAGTTACCGAACAGGAAGAAATGACAGGTTTGGATAACTCACTGCACGGTGAAATTGCTTACGAAGATGATTAATCATTCTATACGGCATCTTTAACGGATGCCGTTTTATTTATTTCTCTTTTTGTTGTTAATTTCTAATCGGGTCAAACTACACTTCAGCTACTGATATTACTTATTCGGCATATATTTTTCAAAATTGTGAAACATATATTTGCTTTATGATTATAACTACTATCGCTTCATTCTATTGTTTATTATGATTTAAATCAAACACTTTTTATTGGGAAAATTTTAAATTAGACAAAAATAAATTTAAAGATTTTTTTCCATTTTAAGTAAGAGGTAGTATTATGAAAAAATTTTCACTTTTATTTCTATCCGTTTTACTTCTATTCTACTCGAATATTTCAGCGCAATGGGAACAAAAAAACGGTCCCTACGCCGGAGGCAGTTTAAATTCAAAAGCGGAAATTTTTGCCGACGGCGAAAATCTTTGGGCGGCAACGGACGGAGCAGGTGTTTTTCTTTCAACAAACGGCGGGCGTTCGTGGCGGCAATACGATTTAAGCTACCCGACAAATCCTGATGTTCACACGTTTTTTAAAACGGATTCCGGTTTAATCGCTGCAACCGATTTCGGGATTTATCGTTTTAATGACAACCAGTGGCAAATATTAAATCCCGATTTACAGAACGCATTCGATTTTGCCAGCGACAGTACCGGCAAGATTTGGGCGGCAACCGAAATGGGAATTTGGACATCCCAAGATTTAGGACGAAATTGGTCGCTTGTTACAGATAGTCTTTCTCAAGTATCGTTCTACTCTATATTTATTGATAACGGTTACGTTTTTGCTGGCTCCGGTTCGCGTGGGATTTATCGAAGTTCCGATTGGGGAAACTCATGGGAAATTAAAAATACGGGCATATCTTATCTGTGGCCCGTTAGAGACTTTATGAAAATTAATGCTTGGATCTACGCAGTATTAAGCGCCGGTATATACAGAACGAACAGTTACGGCGATTACTGGGAAAGCCGTTCTTCTAACCTTGACGGCGAAAAATGGGATTTGCTGAACTTTAATGATTTTTTTATTTTCGCTGGCACGGACGAAGGAGCTTTTCGCTCAACATATCTTGACTACGAATGGGACGAAATTGACCCGAACAATTTAGTTTACAAAAAAACTTATTCACTTGCTAAAATTCAGGATACGCTTTTTATCAGCACACTTGGAGGAATTTATAAAATCCACGATTTTTTGAACGGAACTTGGGAAGGTTTGGGTTTACCGATTTCCACTACAATAAAATTTGCTCGAAGAAGTAACGAGAACAAAATATATGCGGCAACAGAAAAATTCGGCGCCGTTAATACTGTTGACCACGGAGAAAGCTGGTCCGAAATTGTAGATAAAACTTTTGGAGACGGATACGCCGGATACATTAACGATTTTGCCTACAACACGGAAGGAGTTTACATCGCGGCAACAAACGGATTCTATCGCAAATTAGAAACCGATTATCATTGGATGCCGGAAACTTCCGGTTTGAACGATTTTGATATAACAAACGTAGCAACCTCGAATAATGCACCCCTTTTTATTTCTACTCTTACCGGAGGCGTTTATTATTCGATTAGCCATGGTGAACAATGGCATCCGATGAACAACGAGCTTCCGGTATTAAGCGGTATTACGGATTTAGCTTATTGCAACGATTATGTTTTTGCCGCTCTTCCTTTAGGCAACGGGATTTACAAATATCATTTTAACGGTAACGACAGCAGTTGGACGGAAGCAAACAACGGGTTGGAAAATCTTTATGTTAATTCGCTTTACGTGCACAACAATTCGGTTTATGCCGCTACGAATAACGGACTTTACAAGACGGACGATAACGGCGAAAACTGGATTCGCATCGATAACGGAATTAACAATACTCAATTTGGCAATGTGTTTGCAAATGATAATTTGATTCTCGCCGGCGCATCTTATGCGAGCGTTTTCGTTTCGACCGACGGCGGCGCTTCATGGAGTAATTTCACGGATAATCTGCATTCGACTTACGGCGATATTGTTTCCATTTTTGCCGACTTTATATCTAATTTATTACCCTCATCTTCTGAATCAATTCTCTTGTTAATTTTCTGTTTATCACCAGCAGATTTAGTATTGTTTTTAACTTGGCTACAAGAAAAAAAGAAAAAAGAAAAACTGACAAAAATTAAGCCTATATTAATTGTTATTTTATTCATTTAATTACTATCTATTATACTTGCT
>CAYLYR010000063.1:0-10559 GCA_964387835.1 uncultured Melioribacter sp. | reverse complement strand
ATGATAATCGTAGTAGAGCATGTTGTAAAAGCAGAGAGCAACATTTTTATTAGTAAAAAACATTGAGGAGCCGGCGATTGGTTTATCTTTATAATATACCATAAAAAGTTTCAAAGCATTCGGCATAAGCTCGTTCAATTTCAGTAAGTCCTCGTAGGAGTGAGTCGGCTTAACGTTGTGCCTCGATTTGTTATCGAGAAGTATGGGATAAAATTCATCGTAGCGTTCGTTAATCTCTACTCGAATGTCAGGGTTACGAAGCGATTTTCTTACGTTGCGACGAATAGTAGGAGAGAAGCGGGAAATGATGTCTCGTTCCTTATCGAGCTTTATCGCGCTGGAAATATAGTGTAAATCGAATTTGAAACCGGACCAAAGCATTGCAAAATCAAGGTTTTGATTCTGAACTGTTTCATAAATTTGAGGGGCGGCAGTAAGAAGATATTCCGAGAAACCTTTTTTCTTTCCGTACTCAATAAGTGTTTCGACTATTTTTAAGGTCTTATCGAATTTAATATCTTTGGTTACAATCGAACCGTAGCTTGCCCCGATTGGAGATTCGAAAACATTGTCCTCAACAATCGAACCGGGCAGAAGCGCAACAATATTTCCTTTATCCAAAACTAATAAATGATTAAACTCGAACTTCCCCGGAGTGTGGTAATCGAAAAAAACTTGTTTGTGGAACATTGTTCCGTTACTGGATTCATCAACAAATCGGTCCCATTTTTCTTTCCATTCTTCACTGTATTCAACAACTTCCATTTATGAAAATCCTTAAAAAGTATATTGTATTGAAATAATGTTCGAGTTACCGAGTGAGTAATCGAACGGAGCAAATGCATAATCAAAATTAAAATTACGCCAGTTTAAGCCGAACCCAACTGAATATGAGCGCGCTTCGTATCCCGTCTGATAGCCGAAACGAACGAAGATGAAATCCTTAAATCCTATTTCGCTTCCCGCGTGCAGATGAAAATTATTATCATCAAAATATTTTCGTGCGGCGGCAAAAATTTTAATGTTGAAGTTTTTAACAGGTTGATGAATAAAGTATGCCGCGCCCATTGATATTGATGCGGGGAGCTTGGTTGCTTCTTCTCGTAACTGATTCATCGAACCGATATTGCGCGCCGCAAAACCGAGGTCGAGATTGTCGATAACGTTTTTGTAGAGCGCTCCGAAATCAAACGCCCAGCCGGTTGCTTCATCGGTATAAATTCCCTGATATAAAAATTTAACCGTTCCGCCGAGTGAAATAGACTGCGTGATATTAAATGCGGAGGAAAGGGAAGCTGCAAAATAATTTACGTTGAATGTGGAAATTGCCTCTCCTGGTTTTTTGCGAAGCTCAATATTATCAATCGATGAGCTGTTAAGGTAAGCCGCAAACGGAAGTCCGAACATATAAAACTTTGCGCCGAGCATTTCGCTCCTTACGTCGGACATCCAACTGTTGTGCGATAAAGTAATTTGCGAATTGTTGTTTACCGTAAGCAATGCAGGATTGTAGGCTGCGGCTGTTGAATTATCAGCGGAAATAACTCCGACATCTCCAAGTGCAATATTTCTTGCGCCGAAGCCGATTTTCAAAAATGACATCCCGCTCTTTATTTCCGTTTGCGCAAATAATCCCGCCGTAAAGGCTAACATAAAAATTACGATATATTTTATTCTCAATTTGTTTCCCGTTTATCTTTAAAAAATCAAAAATTAAAAATAAGAAATTTACGTTTCAATAATATTCTATTATTTTTCTCTATTCATCCGATTTACTCATCTCGGGAGAGTAAGTTTATTTGTTATCGAAGCTGAAATAATTATTTTAATATTAACAAATCTTTCAAATCTTAAAATTCTAGAACGATTCCTACAACATGTCTGTTGCCGGTTGAATAAGGTTCGTAAACAAAAGCATAGTTAATTCCGGCGTTAAGTCCGATAACCTCGTGCGAATATTCAAAGCCGAAAGAAAAGAGCGCCGGTTCATCGAAGTTAGAGATATTTAATCTGTCAATTCCCGCTCTGAAGAATAATCGCTGCAGCGGATTATATTCAACTCCCGCCCTAATGTAGTTGGTTCTAACGGATGAACGTTCGTATTCAACAGAGAAGAGAGATTTAAACGAATCGAACTTATATGAAGCTCCGAGTTTTGCCAACCATGGGAAATTATCCTGCGAAATTCTACCGTAAATTGAGTAGAGTGAGGAAGTATCCCACTTGTAAGCGCTGTTCAAATCCGCTACAACAAAGGAGATATTCATTTTATTATTCACTTTGTAAAGAGCGCCCAAATCAAATCCGAGTGATGTGGAGGAAATTTTTTCATACAGTTTGTAGTAATAAAATTTCATCGATAATCCGATTGCAAGTTTATCGCTGAGGGTTTTGGAAATCGAGAGCAAAAATTGATTTTCCGAAGTGGAAAATTCACCTGTTGAAAAACCTTGATTATCTCTTCCGGAAATTCCCGTTACTCCGGCATTTATTATTCCGAGACTTACACCTGCCGTGGAGCGCGCTTTTCCCGTTTTTTTATCTTTTCCCAATTCAAACTTTTTTGTAAAGCCTACAAAGTTCAGGCGTCTGTCAAAGGAAAGAGATGTGTAAGCAGCCTGAAAATGATTCCCTTTTTGAAAGACGGACAAAGCGGGATTGTAGTAAGCCGAGAGATTTCCTTCGGAAACGGAAGCCATTGCATTGCCCATGGCTATTCCTCTTGCGCCGAATCCCATGCGGCTGAAAGCCCCCGGCATACTTGCCAGCTTACTCATTTCGGGTTGTGCATAAATAAAAGTAAAACTAAAAAACAATACTATCGTTAGAAGCTTTTTCAATGCTTTCTCCTAAAATTTATCTGATAACCATTATTTTACCGTAGGAATTAAATGAGCCGTTTTCCTCGATTGTGTAAAAATAAACGCCGTTCGGAATTACGTTTCCGTTTTCATCCCGACCATTCCAAATTTCAATATTTTCTCCGTAACTTCTTGTTGCGTTTTGCAATACGGTTTTAAGAATCTGCATGTTAAAATTTAGTATTCGGAGAGTAATTTTATCCCCGGAATTAGTAACATTATACTTTATTCTCAGATTACCGAAATCGGGATTGTAAGGATTCGGCATCGCGTAGGAAGTTACTCCGGTTTCGGCAAGAGGACGGCTGGCAAGAAATACGCTCCAGTTACCGCTCCAAGGAATTGTTCCCTCTTCAAGTTTTGCCAAACCGTTATCCGAACCGAGCCAAATTATTGAGCTTGTAGGGGAGGTAGTTCGCACAGCTGCGGAATAAAAAACGTTTGTCTCGATTGTTAAAGTTCCCCCCGACTCCTGTATTACACCGGGCAATATCCAACTGCCGCCGTTATCGCCGCTTCTGAAAACGCCGTTATCCGTTGTTACAAACACATCTGAAGAGTTAGCGCCGTTATTCTTAAATGCAAATGAATGTCCTTTTTCGCCTGATAGGAAAACGTTCCAAGTATTTCCTCCGTCGGATGAAGCGGAAACTCCGTAGTAGGCGTAGGCATCAATTGCGGGCCAAGTTGTCGCCCAAATTGTGTTTGTGTTGTTATCGTAATTTAATGATGTAATAAAGTTACCGCTTATGGGATGACTTTGGTTTTGATGATTAAACTTAGTCCAGCTTATTCCTCCATCGGTAGATTTATTTATTCCGTTTGCTGTTCCTACAAAAATATAACCGGAATCACTTACTGCAATTGAGAAAGAAACGTGGTTTAAATATTGTTCGGGACCAAAAGCTCCGGCGACCGGCTGCAGCGAAAAGTGGAGTGTATCGTTCGGAGAAATTGAATCGAGATAATCGGGAGGAAGAACAACCCGCTCGAAATTTGTTTCGGGATTAGCAAGAAATTTTCTGAGAGGAATTCTTCTTAAGCCGCCCGCCCACGATGCAGTGTAAAGCGTATCGTTTATTACCGCCATATCGTAAGTAACATTCTGCTGCGGAACGGTAACGGGTAAAGCGCGTATCTGATTAATTCCGTAAACGATAATCGAATCTCCGGGGTCGTCTGTTGATTGGGGCGCGGATTCCCATGTTTCTCCTCCATCGGTCGAAAATCTTATTCCGGAACCTGTCGGAAGACTTTCTCCGGCGATTCCCGTTTCAGTATGGCCGGTTGCCGCAAAAATAATTCCATGATAAATTGTTAAGGAATATATTGCTTCCGTTCCGAAAGCGTCCGTGCCGTAAAAATTTGTCCAAGTCTCGCCGCCGTTTGTAGTGTAGCTCAATCCTCTTGAAGTTCCAATCCAAACCGTATCTCCCTGAATTTCAATCTCCGAAACGGAATTACTTAGAGGAGAGCTGCTTTGCGTAGGAGTACTTTTTAAGAGTCTGTTTTTCCCGACTTGAAATTTTTCCGGTCGGATTTGAGCGGAGATTAGATAGGGAATTATAAATGCAATCAAGGCTAAAAATTTTATTTTCATTATTGAACCGTAAGATTATGTGATAGAATATTGCTCAAAGAATCCTGAAAATCAACCGCATGAAAGTCCATTCTCCAAACACCGGCGGGCTGTCCTGTAGGAATAAGCAGCCTCATTGTGTAGATTCCGTCGCCTGCCGTAACATCACCCGATTCGGAAGTATCTCCGGCATCGGAAAGAGGGAATTCCGATATACCTTGAGTATTAACAACAAGCGAGCCGTCCGGTTTGTACATTTTATAATAAACTTTCTTTACGTCGTCTGCGCCGTTAATATCAAAAACATCAACGTGAAAAGTGAAAACTTCATCGAAAGAAACCGTATCGGGAATAACTAAATGTGAAAGTACGGGAGGCATGTTTCCGAAAAGTCGTTTGATGTAAACATATTTTACGGCAACTTTTTCCTTAAATCCGGAAAGCAACTGTACGTTGTAATCGATAGTGTAAACTCCGGATGTGTAAGTTGTATCAATTTCAAATACTCCGGAATACTCGTTTGTACTGTCGTTTACTTGAGCGGACTTGGTTAGCGGGATTGCAGCAATCGGAATGTTGTCCCTAAAATCTTTTATTGTTGCGCTCAGTGAAGAAATAATCTCGGGATTTGTCAATACAATTTTAACCGGTAAAGCATCGGTTAATGAATAGAGAAGTGTGTCGGGAGAATCAACCGAAACTACAGCAACGGAGGAGTTGTTTTCTGTGCCGATAACCGGATCGACAATATTTCCGTCATCCTTTGCACATCCGTAAAAGAACAGTATTGGTAGAAAAAGAAGAATAAAAGTTTTTTTCATCAGTTTGCCTTTATTTGAATCAGCGAGGTATTTTCGAGTAGAAAACACCGAGAAAATAGTTAATTATTAATAAATAGATTGTAGAAATTTTCTCAGTCTTTTTCCTTTTTGGTTTTTTGATTTACAAGTATATGAATGAAATAACAAATAGTCAAGTTCGCTTATTCCTTTTTAGTGATTTCTTATTTAATACTTAAAACCTTAAATTATAATGATAGATAATAAATTTTTGGGAATTATAACTAATAATAATTAAGAGGAAGCAATGATTAATCTCGATAGGAATGAAAATTTCTACGGTCCTGCTCCAAAATGTTTTGAAATCCTCAACAACATCGGCAAGCTTGATATGAGTATCTACTCCAAAGCTTATCTTAAAGGAGTACAAAGCGATTTATCCGAAAGATTAGCTCGGGATTACTCAATTGAAGAAAAGCAAGTTATTTTGGGATACGGAGCCGAGGAAATATTAAAATTAACCGTTCAGGCTTATTTGAAAGAAGGTGATAAATTAATGGTCCCTTCCTATTCGTGGTGGTATTACAAAAAAATTGCCGAAGAAGTAGGATGCGGAAACGTAGAGTACGGAATGAAAAAAGGTGAAACTTCATTCGAATATGATGCGGATTCTTTTCTCGAAATTTACGAAAGGGAAAAACCGAAAGTGATTTTTATTGCATCTCCGAATAATCCGACGGGGAATTCCATCGATGAAGTTGCATTGACGCGTATTTTAGATAAGGTTTCCGATGCCGTTGTTTTATTTGATCAAGCGTATGTTTTCGGATTGAACGCAGAGGTAACCAAAAATCTTTTGGAAAAATATCCTAATGTAATTATTGCCCGCACTTTCTCGAAATATTTTGCACTTGCTTCAATGAGAATCGGCTATGGTTTGGTAGGGAAAAACTTAACTCGTCTTATGGAATTTGCTCATAGATATCTCGGGTTTAATTATATCTCCGAGCAAGTTGCATTAGCCGCTTTGGATTCCCCCGAATACTATGAGAAATTAGCCGAAAAAATGGAAGCCGATAAAAAGTTGTATTATAATGAACTTGGAGCAATAAACGGGTTTACGGTTTATCCATCCGATGCAAATTTTATTCTTGTTGAAATACCAAAGGAGATTAAGGATTCCCTTAAACAATTTTTGTTGGAGCGGGATATTGTTATTAAGTTCATGAACGAAGAACTTCTTAATCATCATTTGAGAATAACCATCGGAACACATGAACAGAACTTGGAAGTAATTAAGGCAATTAAGGAATTTTTCGCATAAGATGATTAAGAGCTGGTTTAACGAATATAAAAATTCCTTGAAGATGGTTGAGGTCGAGGAAATCCTCGACCTTATATTTTACAGACCTCTTGCGTTTCTTGTCGTAAAGATTTTATATCGGACAAATCTTACACCTAATCAAATAACTTTTGCGGCGATTCTTTGGGCAATAGCCGGAGCTATTCTCTTTGTAAATCATTACGTAATTCTTGCAGGAATATTTTTTATACTTTATGATGTTTTTGATTGTGCCGACGGAATGATTGCACGATTAAAGAAAAACGGCTCTCCTCTCGGGCGGGTAATTGACGGTTTTGCAGATTATATTGCTACGGGAGCCGCTTATCTTGCAATCGGTTTCGGTTTTGCAGAGAATTCGTCGAACCCCCAATTTTACTGGACTCTCACATTATTGGCAGCCGCAAGTAATATTTTTCATGCAATTTCACTTGACTATTATCGTAATCGTTATCTCGATTATGCATTCGATAGGAAGTCTTTGCTTGGCGAGGATTTATCGGAACATAAAAAAGCATATAATGAACTTAACCGGCAACGGGGAAAGTACTTTTCTAAAATTCTTTATAAAATTTATTTCGTTTATTCCAAGCTGCAGCTAAAATTGACCGTAAAAGGAAGAGATAAATCGGAAAAGATTTATGATAAAAACGATTTTCTCGAAACCAACAAACTTGCAATAAGGTTGTGGACTTTCATCGGTCCGACAACCGAGCTGACATTTTTTGTCGTTACCGCAATGACCGGAACATTAGAGTATTATCTTTGGGGGATGATTTTGCCGCTAAATATTTTTGCAATTTTGCTTCATGTTTTTCAGCGTTACGTTAATTTAATCACGAGAAAGAATACGATATGAAAGGATTAATCTTGGCTGCGGGAGTTGCTTCCCGCTTAAAACCTTTGACAAATAACTTGCCTAAATCTCTACTTAATATTGGAGAAGGCACAATTTTAGGAAACACTCTGGATAACTTAATTGAAAATTCCATTACTGACATTATTATTGTAACGGGATTTTTGAATAAAAAAATAGAAGATTTCGTTGAAGAAAACTATCCCGACATTAAGGTTAATTTTTTACATAACGAAAGCTACGAAAACACGAATAATATTTACTCTTTATGGCTTGCTAAAGAAGCTGTGGAGGGAGAGGATTTTCTTCTGCTTGACAGCGATATTGTTTTTGATAAAAAGATTATCACGCTTCTTCTCGAAAGCGAGTTCGCTAATTGTTTGGCTCTTAAAACCGGAATCGAGCTGGGAGACGAAGAGATTAAAGTTAAGTTAGCGACGGATAACTCTATTCTCGAAATTAGTAAGGAAGTTCCACCCGAAGAAGCCGCCGGCGAGTCAATCGGTATCGAAAAGTTTTCATCCGAGTTCGGCAAAAAACTTTTTGATATTTTGGACGATATGATTATTGAAGAGAGAAAGGAAAATGTTTTTTATGAAGCTGCTTTTCAAAGAGCTATCGAAAATGGAGAAAAGATATTTGCTGAGTCGGTAGGGGAAAGCTACTGTATGGAAATTGATTTTGCCGAAGACTTGGAAGCGGCAAGATTATTGGTTAAGAAGTAAATCTTCTCGAAGATTAAGCAAACTTTTTCTTATTAATTTTCACCTCTTCGGTAAGTCGTTTCTTCTTCCAGTTCCCTTTGAAAAATATTGTTAGGACAATTATTACCGAAACTATATTTGCTATTGGAAAGGAGAACCAAATGCCTCTATACGAAAAAGATGAATAAAGCGAAAGGGTTATCGCAATCGGAAATCTTAAAAGCCAAAGAGATGTAATTGTTATCAGCATTGCAGTTAATGTTTGTCCCGCCGCTCGTAATACGCCCGTTGTTATTTGCTGCAATGAAACAAAACCGAAAGTAATGGAAAGAACTTTTACGAGGTAAGCGCCTTCGCGGATAACATTTTTATCGTTGGGAATAAATGCCGCTGTAATTTGTTCGGCAAAGATAAAGAGAATCAAACCTGAAAAACTCATTATTAAAAAACCTGCCAGCATTGAGCGCTTGGCAATTGTTTCGGCTCGCTCAATTTTACCCGCGCCGATATTTTGTCCGACTAACGTTGAAGTAGCCATTGCCAATCCGATTGAAGGAATAATGATAAAACTTAAAATTCTCATTCCGATACCGTAAGTGGCTATAATAGTTGTACCGAAGTGAGCTACAAGAAAAGTCATCGCAAGCATTCCCATTGCGCGAGCGGATTGTTCAAGCGAGGAGGGAAGACCGAGACGGAAGATTTTTTTTGCCAATAATATGTCAGGTTTCAGATGTCTCGCTGCGAGATGAATATTGTACTTACCGCTTAGAAGAAGAATTATGCCGATTGACGAAGCGATTGCTTGAGCAAGAAGAGTTGCCAATGCAGCTCCGGTAACTCCCATTGGAGGAAAAACACCAAGCCCGAAAATGAATAACGGGTCGAGGACCAAGTTTAACAAAACCGTAAATAGTACGATGTACATTGGAGTTTTTACATCTCCGACGCCTCTCATTAAGGATTGAAAGGCAAAGTATGTGAATGTAAAAATCATTCCGATAAATGAGATTTTCATATACCGGACGGCATCTTCCATTACTCGTTTTTCAGCGCCCATCAGTTGAACAATTAGAGGGGAAAATAATATTCCCGCAATTGCAAGAACAACTGAAATTATCGTCATCATCAAGTAAGTTTGTCCTGATATGTGGTTTACTTCCGTTGATGCTTCTTTTCCTTTAAATTGAGCGACAAGTATTGAACCGGCTGTCCCGAAGCCGCCCCCGAGCGAGATAATCAAAAAAATAATCGGGAAACTTAATGAAACGGCGGCAAGCGCATTGGCTCCCAATCTTCCGACCCAAAAGGTATCCGTAAGATTATAAGCGGTTTGGAGTAAGTTTGAAACTACAATTGGAATCGACAAAGCAAAAATCGATTTTGTAATCGAGCCTTCGGTTAGCTTGTTCGGTATGTCGGGTCCTATTCTTTTCATTTTAAAAAGTTAAATATAATGAAAAGAGGAATAAACCTACTGAAAGAAGAAGCAGACGGTGTGTGGGAGGGAAAAGATAGAAGATTAAAGATAAAAGATTAAAGATGGAAGATTAAAGACGTTAAAACTCCTTAAGGTTTGAACAGTACGCAATTGCAATACTGCCCGACTGCGAAGGCAGTAAAAATATGAATAGCGCCGAATGAAATTCATTGAAGGGGATTTTTTTGAAATCCGGAAAACAATTTAGAGATGAATTTGTTTATTTTTTTGTTCCGGTCTTATGCCGCATCTCCGGAGCTTAAATTTTGTCCTAACTATTTTTCTACTAACATGTCGTCCCTACGGGACAAAAACATAAAATTCCCTACAACACAAAATTTGTAAATGAAGTTAAGAATAGCTTATGAAATTTTATTTTTATTTTGCCTCAATAATTTCAAGCTATTTCTGTTCTCTTTTGCTTAACTCGGTTAAACCAACAGCTCCGTAGGAGCGAGATGAAGAATCAACTCGGACGGGAGAAATCTTAAAAACAATAAAAACACTGTCATTGCGAAAAAATAAAAACATTCTGTCATTGCGAAGTCCCGATAACAAATCGGGACTGAAGCAATCTCCAATACAGAGAACCAATGCTGAATATCCCGGAGATTGCTTCGTCATTCCGCTCCGCTTTATTCCTCGCAATGACGATTAGTTTTCTTTGTCATTTCGAACCCCGACGAAGGAAAGTGTGAGAAATCTTAAAAAGCTGCATTGGTAACTAATCTGAATTAAAAGATTTCTCGTCGCTCTGCTACTCGGAATGACAATCTGCCCAATGGATAATTCCGGTGGTTAACGGAAGTGAACTGACTGATGAAAACCAAATTTTGCTGTAATTCCGACCGGAGCAAAGCGAAGGGAGAAATCTTAAAAAATATAAAAACGCCGTCATTGCGGGAAAATAAAAACATTCTGTCATTGCGAAGTCCCGATAACAAATCGGGACTGAAGC
>CAYLYR010000062.1:0-10601 GCA_964387835.1 uncultured Melioribacter sp. | reverse complement strand
GTTTTATTTATCTTGTAAACTTACCAATGATTTCGGCGTGTTGTGGAAATTGTGAAATAAGTTTATCCTTTTCGGCAAGTTCAAAGTCCTTAAAATCAAAACCGGGAGAAACAGTACAACTGACAAGTGAGTAAGAATTTTCACAAACGACATCTGCCGCGAACCAACTGTTGGCGGGAACAATAATCTGAGGAAATTCATTTTCAGCAAGATTAAGCCCGAGAACCTCCTTTGTGTAAACTCCGGATTCGGATATAATGTGAAGTTCGAGTGAAGAGCCTTCGTGGAAAAGCCAAATCTCATCCTGATTTATTTTATGAAAGGAGGAAAATGTTTCTGAAGTTAGTAGAAAAAAAATTGCGGTCGAACAGTTTCTTTCTCCGATAATATTCTCGGGAAGATTATCGTTTGTAATAATTAATGGACTTCTATAAGTTTCACGGTAAAACCCTCCTTCGGGATGAGAGATAAGATTGAGCTTTTTGATTATTTCTTCTTTTCGTTTCATACTGAAAACTATGTAATCGATTTTAAATAAGCAAGGTAAAGCAAACGTTGGGGGATGATGAAATTTAGTTGACAATGAATTTGTAAGATATTTTTCTCTCGGAAATAATTAATTTTCTCCTTTATCAAACTCAACTTCAATTTCTTCAAGTTCGAGGCTCAGTTCAGTCCAATAATCCAACTTTTCGCCTAACTCTTTTTTTGAGCTGTTGTAGAGAGCTTTTACAGCCTTTGCTTTTTCCGGGACGGAATAAACTTCTTCCTTTGTTAAATCTATTTCGTACTGTTTTAATTCTTCTTCCAAAGTATGAATCTCATTTTCAAGCGAAGATATTTTTGATTTCAAATCTTTTGTAGCTTTAAATTTTTTCTGTCGTAACTCTGCGGCTTTTCTTTTTTGAATTTTCCTCTCGGATTCTTTTTTCTTCTTATTGTCAGATTCGTATTCCAGCTCGTCAAGATTTATTTTTTCAAGATAGTAATCAATTCCGCCTATAAAATATTTAACGTGCTTTTTGTTAAACTCAAGAATCTTATTCACAAAGGGACGCATAAAATCAATATCGTGCGAAACAAGAATAACCGTTCCCTTATATTCTTTCAGCGCATTTTGCAGTATCGCTTTGGACTCGAAATCCAAGTGATTTGTCGGCTCATCGAGAATTAGCATATTCGACTTTTTCAATAAGAGTTTTGCCAAGGTTAATCTGCTTTTTTCCCCGCCGGAAAGTACTTGCACTTTCTTAAAAACATCATCATCCGAAAAGAGAAAAGCCCCGAGTATTGTTCTTATTTGGGGAAGAGTGTAGTCATGACTTTCGGACATCAAAGTGTCGAGTAAATCCATATCCAAATCAAGATTATCGCTTACTTCCTGCGAGTAGTATGCAATTTCCGTCATCGGATTTACTTCCACGCGTCCTTTGTCGAAATTAATTTCGCCTGTGAGGATTTTGGCGAGGGTTGATTTTCCGGCGCCGTTTAATCCGAGAAAGGCAATTTTATCGTCCCGTTCAATTTCAAAACTAACATCTTCCAGAACGGTTAAGTCGCCGTATGATTTATATAAATTTTTTACTTTAATCGGAATTGCGGCGGCACGGGGAGGCTCGGGAAATTTAATGCTGATTTTTTTTCGCTTGGTTGTAGTTTCAACTTTATCCAACTTTTCAAGCATTTTAATTCTGCTTTGCACCTGCTTGGATTTTGTAGCTTTATATCTGAATCTCTCGATAAACCGTTCAAGTTCTTTTGTCTTTTTCTCTTCGATTTTTTTCAGATGAGTAATTTCTTTTTCCCGCTGTTCTTTGTATTTCAAATAAGCGTCAAACTTGCCGTTGAAAATTGTAATTTTCTTATTTGCGATTTCCATCGTTTTAGTAGTAATTCGGTTGATAAAGTATTTGTCATGGGAAACAACCAGAATAGCCCCTTTGTAACCTTCGAGGAATTTCACAAGCCAGCGGAGAGAGAATAAATCAAGATGGTTTGTCGGTTCGTCTAACATTATTAAATCCGTTTCGCGAATAAGAATTTTTGCAAGGTGGATTCTCATTTGCCAGCCTCCGGAAAATGTTTCGGTCGGCTTTGTAAAATCCGCTTCTCTGAATCCGAGTCCCGCGAGAATTTTTTCAATCTTAGAATCGGTTTCATAAAAATTTAATTTTTCCTTCGCGTCTTGAAGTTCACCGAAACGGATTAATAATTTCTCGTGTACGCTTTGGGGCAGTTCGGTATTTTCCAATTGTTTGTGGATTTCCTCTTCTTCGCGCGAGATTGTTTTAAGCGCCGTTAGAGATGATTTTACTTCGTCAAAAACGGATTTCCCTCTCAGAGCATAAAACTCCTGCGGAAGATAACCGATTTCAATTCCTTTGGCAAAGTTAAGAGAACCTGATTCAGGCTCTTCGGCGCCGGAGAGTATTTTAAGCAATGTAGATTTTCCGGCTCCGTTTGAACCGACCAATGCGAATCTGTCCGATTTTTCTATCTTGAAATTGGCATTTTCAAAAAGCGATTTACCACCGTACTGCATCGATAAATTTTGAACGGAAATCATTTTATCCTAATGAAAAAATTAAAAAGGCAAAGATAATAATTCATAACGAAATAGATTTTTAATTCTTTTTAATTCATGGATTATTTTATCACTGCAACTTTGGTTGAAGCTACTTCTTTCCCTTCGTCGTTATATGCAACAACAAAATATACTCCGCTGCCTACTTTATCTCCGCGCATATCGGTTCCGTTCCATATCGCAATTTTTCCGCCGTAAGATGTTACTCCTGAATAGTCGCTGCCGTTAATTAATTTACCGTTAATATCGAAAATCTTTATGGAAGCGTTTTGAATTAATCCGTCTATTGTTAAAGCAGCGCTTTCTTCCTCCACCTTGAAGGGATTAGGATAAACAAATAATTCCGTGAAAGATTGCTGAGGCTGAATTGCTTCCGTTGTAAGCGCAGAAAGTCCGTAATCCGTTCCGAAATAAGCTGTGCCGCTATTTTTGTCAAAAGCAATGGAGTTGATGAAGTTGTTCGAGAGCGGACTTGTTTCCGCCGTATATTGACTAATAACATTGAACCCGTCGGAGGTTAAATAATAAACTCCTTTATCGGTTCCAACCCATTTGTTATTCAGAGGATCAACGTAAATTGAAGTAACGTTAATTGTCTTCATGGCATAAACTTCGCTAATTGAATTCGGCACGGAAGGATTGGGGATAATATTAATTCCTGAATTTGTCCCGACCCAAAGTTCACCGTTTTTGTCAATCGCAAGAGCTTGAACAATGCTTCCGGCAAGTCCGTCACTCGTAGTGATCATTCCCCACGAATCATCATTAATATTTTCAATTGTTCCGTTGTCGTTAAAATAAATCAGTCCTTGGTGACCGAGAATATCGGCAAACCATTTTGTGTTATATTGGTCAATCACCATTTGGTCGAAAAGCTCTTTCTGCTGTAAAGCAAATAAGGGAATTGAAAAATGATGCCAAACGCTGTCAGTCGTCATAACGCTGAGAGGCTTGTGCGCATCAGACCAATAATTCAGCACCCAAAGATTGCCTCTGTTATCTTCTCTCGTATTTGAAATTACGAGGAAAGACGGAGCGCCGTTAATTCCTACCATTCCCGTATTTGCAGTTGTAAAAGTTTTAAAATGTTCTCCGTCGAACGAAGTAAAACCGTTTCCCCAATTCATGAAGTACTTAATACCGGAAGGAGCTGCGTAAACTCTATGAAAAGCATTTGATATAAATTCATCCGTATTGGATTTATCATAAATTGTCCACTCGTCTCCTGATAGCTCGAAAACGCCTCGACCATAAACATCGGCGCCGCTTCCTACCCAAAGTTCTCCGCCGCGATCAACGTCAAGACTTAAAAAGGAATTTGTAACAGGCCCGTTAGGACAAATGGATTCGGAGTTTTGCTCGGTTATTATGCCTTCCGATGAAGATAAATAGTAATCTCCCACTGCAAATGAAATGGAATTTAAGAATACGGAATTGTTGCTGTAAATTGGGACAAACTCCCTTCCGATTTTCCGGAAAAGTGTATGCTCGGTTAAAAGATAAAGCTGATTTCCATCGGTTAAAACGTCGGCAATCTTTTGGTTTCTAAATCCCAGATATAAAACGGTATCAGGAAGATATATGTAAAGTCCTTTATCGCTCGCGAGGTAAAGAGTATCGTTAAGCAATGCGGACTTAGTAGGGAAATCGGCGGAGAATTGTGCGAAGGAATAACTATCCCAGGAGGCGGGTGAAGTTAAGGAAACAGCTCCCGATTTCTGAACGGCAAGTCCCTCGCTTGTACAAACAAAAATCTTGTTGTTAAATTTCCTTGTCGATAAAACTCTCGCTTTCGGATTGAAATTTCCGAACTTAATTATTGTTTCAATAAACTCATAATTCTTTGCGGAAATTAGTGAAAGCCCGAAATCTATCGAAGTAAAAACAGTGTCGCCGGAAATGAACAAATCATTAATCCCTTTTTGCACTTCATCGGAATTGTAAATATCAAATATTTTATCTATTCCGCCGTTATTTTTTATTATGTTGATAAAACCTTCAACCGAGCCGGACCAGACATCCTTTTCATTTGATATTGCAATCGTTTGAATTTGCTGGCTGCTGAGATTTTCGGTTTTTGTATATTTTACGTACGAACTGTCGCTTCTAATAAAGTTGAAAATTCCCCCGTCGGTTGCCGCCCAAATGCTGTTATCGATAATACTTGTTTCGTTTACCGATTTCATTGAAGTGTAGTTTTGCCACTTCCCGATTTGAGCATGTGAGAAAGAAACAAAAACTAAAGTGCTGAGAACTAATCTATAAATTTTGTTAAACATATAATCTCCAAATTGATTCGATAAAATAAATTAATTTGAGTTAAATAAAAACGCCAATTTTATTTCATTTTCCACTTAAAATATTTGTCATATTTTATGAATAAATTAAATCAGATTAGCTCAATAGTAAACAGGCGGTCGAGAAATCGAATTCAAAAAATTACGACAAAAAAAGTAAAAATATTCCGAGGCGCTCCTATTTATTGTGTATGCTTAACATTGACTTTATTTCCAAAACGGAATCGTTTGGAATAACGTATTTCCCGAAATTTTCCTCATCGTGTTTTACTCCTCCGTGGAAATCGGAACCGCCTGAGGCAAGCAGACAGTACTGATTTACGATACCGCGGTAAAACTTTGTTCGGGATTCATTATGCGAAGGATGCACAACTTCTATTCCGTCAATTTTGGATGAAAGAACGGTCTGCAGCAAGTCTTCCGGCATTTTACCCGGATGAGCAAGAAAAGCAAGCCCTTTTGCATCATTGATTAGCTTTATTGCGCTCTGTAATGACACGTGGATTTTTCGTTCGTAAGCCGGAGCGTAATCACCGAGGTATTTTTGGAATGCCTCTGCGTAGGACGAAACAATACCCTTTGAAATAAGTACGTTCGCAATATGCGGTCTTCCGATTGCGGAATTTTTAGCTTCGGCGAGGATCTCATTGTACTCGATTTGTATATTTAATTTTTTTAGCTTTTTTACAATTCTCTGCGCTCTAAAGGCTCGCTCGTCTCTGAAAAATTTCAGATAACCGAGTAAATCCTTATCTTCATGATTGATGAAATAACCGAGAATATGAATTTCTTTGTCGTTTACATCGGTGCTTAATTCAACGCCGGGAACTATTTCGACTCCGTATTCTTTCCCGCATTCAATTGCTTGATTAATTCCGTTTACGGAATCATGGTCGGTAATACCAAGAATGGAAATACCTTTTGATTTTGCCATACGTACCAATGCACAAGGGGAATTTCCTCCGTCGGAAAAAGTTGTGTGGGTGTGCAGGTCGGCGATTTTCTGCATTAATTATCCGTACTGCTCCAAGAACTTTTCATAATTCAAAATTCTTAATTTTGAACCTTCCATCTCAATGACGCCTTTTTTTGCAAATGCGTGTAAAGTTCGTGAAATCGTTTCTCTCGAAGTTCCTGCCATATTAGCTAAGTCTTGCTGTAAAGGCATTTCATCAATTTCAACAACTCCGCCGCGAACTTTACCCTGAGTATCGGCAAGCTGCAGAATTACGGTTGCCACTTTTCCTTCGGCATCTTTCAACGATAGAGATTTAATTTTCATATCGGCAGTGCGAAGGCGGGAAGTTAATTCCTGCAAAAGAGGAATGGAAATTTCGGGATGCTTTGTAAGAAGCTCCAAAAATTCATTTCTGTGGATAATAAAAACTTTAGAAGGTTCAAGCGCAATAACGGTGGCTGAACGAGAAAGACCATCTAAAATAGACATTTCGCCAAAGAATTCCGATTTGCCGAGAACGGAAAGAATCACCTCTTTGCCGTCCGTGCTGATACGCGAAATTTTTACTTTTCCCTCAATGATGAAGAACATTGCCGAGCCGTCTTCATCCTCCATAAGAATTACGCTATCTTTGTCAAAATTCTTAACGTACCCAATTTTTGCAATTCGTTCAATCGCTTCATCCGGTAAATCGGAGAAGATTGGTACGTATTGCAAAAACTCACTTAACTCTGACATATAGACCTCTTATTTTTAAATCTTAAGATATGGATAAATTCTTTAATCTTCAATTAATTGATTTACCAGTATTATTTATTTAAGTTTAAATAATTAATTCAATTTAACTTATTTAACGGAGGAAAAAAATGGCTTTAAAAGTAGGAATTAACGGATTTGGTAGAATTGGGCGTTTGGTTTTTCGTAGAAGTATGGCGCTCGGAGGTATTGAATTTGTTGGGATAAATGATTTAACCGACGCTAAAACATTAGCGCATTTATTAAAATACGATTCTGTACACGGGAAATATCCGGGGGAAGTTTATGCCGATGGCGACGCTATTGTTGTTGACGGACAAAGAATTCAAATCACAGCCGAAAAAGATCCAGCTAACTTAAAGTGGGGCGAGCTTGGCGCTAAGGTTGTAATTGAATCGACCGGCGTTTTTAGAACAAGAGAACTTTGTATGAAGCATATCGAAGCCGGAGCTGAAAAAGTGGTTTTAACCGTTCCTGCAAAAGGTGAGATTGATGCGACTGTTGTGCTCGGCGTTAACGACCACATTCTAACCGGAAACGAAAAAGTTGTTTCCAACGCATCATGTACTACAAACTGTTTTGCCCCGATGGTAAAGGTCTTAAATGATGCTTTCGGAGTTGAAGAAGGTTTAATGGCTACAATTCACAGTTACACAAATGATCAGCGTCTTTTGGACTTACCTCACAGCGATTTGAGAAGAGCGCGTTCGGCTGCGGTTTCAATTATTCCAACAACAACCGGCGCTGCAATTGCAGTCGGTAAAGTTATTCCCGAATTGGATGGAAAATTAAACGGTTATGCATTGCGCGTTCCGATTCCAGACGGCGCAATCACTGACTTTACCGCAACATTGAAACGTGAAGTTACCGTTGAAGAAGTAAATGCCGCATTTAAAAAAGCTTCCGAAAACGAGTTGAAAGGGATTCTGGACTATTTGGATGAACCTCTCGTTTCAGCCGACATCATTGGAAATCCGCATTCAAGTATTTTCGATTCAATTGCTACAATGACAATGGGTAAGATGGTAAAAGTACTCAGCTGGTACGACAACGAATGGGGTTATTCATGCCGCGTAGTTGATTTGATGAAAAAAATATCGGAATAAAATAATTTCTTATTAAAAGGCGCAACTTTTAGTTGCGCTTTTTTTTGCACTACGATAAACAATGGAGTACATGATGAATAAATTAACTATTGATGATGTTGAATTAAAAGGGAAAAGGGTACTGACAAGAGTTGATTTCAACGTCCCACTTGATTCCGATGGAAATATTACGGATGATAGGCGGATTGTCGGCGCGCTCCCGACAATAAAGAAAATAATTGGCGAAGGAGGAAAGTTAATTCTTATTAGCCATCTCGGACGTCCGAAAGGGGAAAGGAAACCTGAGATGTCGCTTGCACCCGCAGCAGAAAGGTTATCCGAACTACTCGGGAAAGATGTGAAATTTGTTGATGATTGTGTCGGCGAAAAAGTTCGAGCCGTAATATCCGAAATGGAAGACGGCGATATTGTTCTTCTTGAAAATTTGAGGTTTTATAAAGAAGAAACAAAAAACGATTCCGATTTTGCCAAGCAGTTAGCTGAACTCGGTGATATTTATGTTAACGACGCTTTTGGAACGGCGCATCGCGCTCATGCCTCTACGGAAGGAGTAACGCATTATATTTCTCCTTGTGTTGCAGGTTATTTAATGCGTAAAGAGCTTGATTATCTCGGAAAGGCTATTGCAAATCCCGAAAGACCTTTTACGGCTATTCTCGGCGGTTCAAAAATCTCCGGAAAAATCGATGTTATTAATAATCTTTTTGATAAAGTCGATAATTTGATTATCGGCGGAGGAATGATGTTTACATTTCTTAAAGCAATGGATTATGACATAGGGAAATCTTTGCTTGAAGAAGAGAAGATTGAACTTGCAAAGGAGATTTTAGATAAAGCCGAAAACCGTGAAGTTGCTCTTCTTATTCCTACCGATGTTGTATGCGCAAAAGAATTCAGCAACGATTCACCGTCCGTTGTTCACGACATCGATTGCATCCCCGAGGATGAAATGGGTTTGGATATTGGTCCTAAAACAATTAAGATTTTTCGTGAAGTAATTTTAAACAGCAAAACCATTGTTTGGAACGGACCGATGGGCGTTTTTGAATTCGACAATTTTGCCAAGGGAACAAACGCAATTGCGGAAGCCTTAGCCGAGGCAACCGAAAACGGCGCAATAACGATTGTAGGCGGCGGAGATTCTGCTGCGGCAATAAAGAAAGCAGGCTTGGAAGATAAAGTCTCTCACGTTTCTACCGGAGGCGGAGCTTCACTTGAATTTCTCGAAGGAAAAACTCTGCCGGGTGTTGAAGCTTTAACGGATAAGTAAAATTTATTTATATCGAGGGATTTGTTAATTCAAATCCCTTGTTTATTAAAATTAACCTCTTCTTAATGAGTTGGTGCGGAGAATATGAAACTTTAAACCGCATCCTATTTTAAATTAATCCTTAAAAAATAATGCAAGCCATACGGTTTTTGTTTTCTCGGAAGTTTTTCTTACTCGGTGTTTCATTAATCTCGGAATGAAAATGTAATCGCCTTCTTTCATGGAAGTAATCTTGCTATCGACAAATTCTATTTCAGCCTCTCCTTTAAGAAGAATAACAAACTCGTTTTCATCCTGCTCGTACCAAAAATCTTCAGGGGAGTTTTGCCCTTCGGAAACTATTCGCTCGATTCGGCACTTCGGAGAGTCAATTATCTTTTCGATAATTTCGTCATGTGAAGCGTCGGGCAAATTCGTAAAAATATTATCGTGGACAAAATTCATCTGTGAAGAAAAAAAGAGAGATGCAAAAAGCATCTCTCTTAATGAAAAATTATTTGTGTTTTTTAGTTTTAACCGGTTTGTCAATACCGAGTAACTCAACTTCAAAAATTAAAGTCTGATTAGGTCCGATTGATTGCGGAGCGCGTGCGCCATATGCTAAATTTGCAGGGATGTATAATTCCCACTTTGAACCTACCGGCATCATCTGAAGCGCTTCGGTCCACCCTTTAATAACTCCGTTTACAGGAAATTCCGCAGGTTTCCCTCTCTTATAAGATGAATCGAATTCAGTTCCGTCAATTAAAGTACCTTTGTAGTTAACTTTTACTTTGTCGGTTAATTTTGGTTTCGGACCGTGCCCTTTTTTTATAATTTTATATTGTAAACCGCTTGGAGTAACTTTTACTCCTTTTTTGGTCTTATTTTTTTTAAGAAATTCTTCTCCTTTTTTCTTGTTGATTTCGCCTTGTACATTGTTTTTCTTTTGGCGATCGGCTTGTAATTTCATCTGAAATTTTCTGAGAATTTTATCTACTTCGGCTTCGGTAACTTTCTGATTTTTAGCAGTATAAAAATCGATAAATCCCTGAGTAAGAGCTTTATCGTTAACATCAATTTTTTGTCTGTGGAATGTCCGGGCAATATCGGCGCCGATTGCGTAACTGCTGCTGTCTTGGAAAGTTTTTAATTCTACTTTACCATTCGAATTGTTTTGTGCGCAGGCTGAAGCAATAAAGAGAAGCACTGCAAAAGATAGGTATTTCATTATTTCTCCTAAGTTGATTAAAAATTTTAACATCGAAATATAATCTATATAAAGAAAAATAGATTGTTATTTTTTATCTTTTTTAATACGAAATTGTTCCCGACTAAAGCCTTCGGGTTTACAATTCCGTCTTTTATGCGGTGAATGAGAGAAAGCGTTGAGTTTGAATATTGAAACGAGTGAAGTATTTCATTAACCGGCGGATTCATCTTTTTGCTGTCATTACGACCGGAGCAAAGTGAAGGGAGAAATCTTAAAAACTATAAAAACACCGTCATTGCGGGAAAATAAAAACATTCTGTCATTGCGAGGGACGAAGCAATCTCCAATACAAAAAAACAACGCTGAATATATCGGAGATTGCTTCGTCATTCGGTATTCTATGATAAAGTCAAGACATAAATAAAAAAGTTTCTATCA
>CAYLYR010000061.1:7211-10623 GCA_964387835.1 uncultured Melioribacter sp. | reverse complement strand
TTAGAATTTGGGACAATAAAACCTTCGAGGTTTTGAAAACCTCGAAGGTTTGTGAACTTGGAATAGTTAATCACAGTAGTCGGATTTTTTGCACAGCAGAATAAAATATTATTTACTCGGTTTTTGAAAACTTTCGATAACTAAGGACATTTTTAATTATTTTTAAAGTTTAATTAATATTAATTTGGACAGAGAAATGAAAATCAGATCAACTACGATATTGGGGATGATTCACAACGGCGTAGCCGCTATCGGCGGCGACGGGCAAGTTACTTTAGGAAACACTGTTGTGAAACACAACACAAAAAAAATAAGAAAACTTTACGGGGGAAAAGTGATGTGCGGTTTTGCAGGCTCCGCGGCGGATGCTTTTACTTTGCTGGGACGATTTGAAGAAAAACTGGAGCAGTTTCGCGGAAATGTTGAAAGGAGCGTTGTTGAACTTGCCGCTGATTGGCGAACCGACAAATATCTCCGTAAACTTGAGGCAATGCTTGCAGTAGTTTCCGAAGACCATACTTTTATTGTTTCGGGAACAGGAGACGTAATTGAGCCGGATGATAAAATTGTAGCAATTGGTTCCGGCGGAATGTATGCCTTGGCGGCAGCGCGAATGCTTGTAAAATATAGCGATTTATCAACCGAGGAAATTGTAAAAGAAGCGCTTCATACTGCTTCGGAAATTTGCATTTACACTAACGACAAAATAAATGTTGAAGTTTTAGAGGATGAAAAAGATGCGTAAAAAAGTATTAATGGAAAACTTAACTCCTTCGCAAATCGTGGAGGAACTCAATAAATATATAATAGGGCAGCACGATGCAAAGCGCGCCGTTGCTATTGCGCTTAGAAACCGTTGGCGCCGCCAGCAGGTTGAACATACAATCCGTGAAGAAATAATGCCTAACAACATTATTTTAATCGGACCGACCGGCGTTGGGAAAACCGAAATTGCGCGCCGTCTTGCTAAATTGGCTAACGCTCCCTTCATTAAAGTAGAGGCTTCAAAGTTTACGGAAGTCGGTTATGTGGGAAGAGATGTTGAATCGATGATTCGCGATTTAACCGAGCTTTCGGTCAATATGGTTACCGCCGAGAAAAAGGAAGAGGTATTTGAACGCGCAGAACAAATAGCGGAAGAGAAAATACTTGATGTTCTGATTCCTCCCGTATCGGTTCCTAATTATAATGAAGAAAATGAAAATGAAGGAGACGAATCCGTACGCAACGCCAAAACTCGGGAATGGATGCTTGAAAAGTTACGCAGCGGCTCGCTGGACGACAAAGTAATTGAATTCGACTACACCGTTCCCGCCGCCGGTATGCACGTTTTCGGACCGACGGGAATGGACGACATGGGAATAAATCTGCAGGAAATCTTTTCCACGATGATGCCGAAAAAGAAAAAGAAACGTAAAGCCTCAATTAAGGAAGCCCGCAGAATAATTGCACAGGAAGAAGCTGAAAAGTTAATCGATACCGAAGCCGCCCAAAGAGAAGCCATACGCCGCGTTCAGGAATCGGGCATTGTATTTATTGATGAAATCGATAAAGTAGCCGGAGTAAGCGGAAAAGGAAGCGGTCCGGACGTATCCCGCGAAGGCGTTCAAAGAGATATGCTGCCGATTGTAGAAGGTTCTACGGTAAACACAAAATACGGACCTGTTAAAACCGACCACATTCTCTTTATCGCGTCCGGAGCTTTTCATGTTGCGAAACCATCGGATTTAATTCCTGAGCTTCAGGGAAGATTCCCGATACGCGTTGAACTGAAAAGTTTATCCGCGGAGGATTTTATCGAAATCCTGACAAAACCCGAGAACGCACTGCTGAAACAATATTCGGCGCTGCTACGCTCCGAGAATATTCGCTTGAATTTTGAGCAGGAAGCAATTGAACAAGTTGCAACTATTGCAGCTGAAGTTAACGAACAAGTTGAAAACATTGGCGCGCGCAGATTGCATACCATATTAACAACTCTTCTCGAAGATATATTGTTCGATGTTCCCGACAAGAACAAAGAGAACGATATTACAATTTCCGGTCAAATGGTAGAAGAAAAATTAACTTCGATTGTTAAAGATAGAGATTTAAGTAAATATATTTTATAAGATGTCGGAAGCTCACAAAAATTTGTGGGCTTCTTTTTTTTCACAGATTAAACTACCCTGTAAACTTATTAAATTGTTACTCAATTGAATTATGGAAAATAAATGAGAAAAAAACATTTACTTCTCACGGTTTATCTTACCACTCTTTTTGTTTCTACAAATCTGTTTGCTCAAGTCATAACGGATTTAATTCAGCCTCTTCGATTAAAATCGGGCGAGAAAAAATCAATACTAATCTCCGATATATTTTATTCCAAAAACTATAATGTTCATTTCACTGAAAATAAATTTGTGAAGCTAAATTATTTTCCTTCTGAAAAAAAATTGGTTTTACAACCGGATTCAAATTTTACGGGAGTTACCTCACTCGAGTTTATTCTGAATAATCAAAACTATTCCATTCCGGTTTTTTGTAAAAAGGAAAGCAAAGTTCACTTTCGGTTTTCCCCGAAAAAGAAATACGAGAAGATTTCGGTTTTCGGAAACTTCAACGATTGGAATCGATATCAGTATTATATGAAGCCTGCAGGAAAGGGAGTATATTCGGTTACAGTACCGATTGAGCCGGGAAGTTATCAATATAAATTTTTTGCCGATGGAATCGAATTAACCGACCCGAAAAATCCCGACTCCGTTTCAAACGGGATGGGAAGTTACAACTCGCTATTAACGGTATCTTCAGCCGACACAACACGCGAATTCCTTGCCCAGCTTAGCTTTAAGCAGAAAAGAGATTCGGCCGTGTTAAAGTTTTACTATTATTCGGGAATAGGGCTTAAGCCTTCGGATAAAAATATTTCTGCATTTCTCGAGAATAGGAATATTTCACAATCTCTGAAATTTAATAAGCAAAAAATAATTATAGCCCTTCCGTTAAATGCTTTGAGAGGTTTAAAACGCGTTCGCCTTGTTGCCGATTACGGTTCCGGAATTACTAATTTTCAAACGGTTTTTTTACTTAACGGCGCGCCCTTAAAATCAACGGATGATTTTTCGGATTGGCACAAATCAATTATCTATTCTCTTCTGATAGATAGATTTTACGACGGTGATAAAACAAACTCAATTCCAATTATTCATGATTCTCTTTCGCAAAAAACAAATTATATGGGAGGGGATTTCGAGGGAATTATCAAAAAACTTCAGGCGGGATATTTTGATTCGCTCGGGATAAATACTTTATGGATTTCTCCTGTTTACGATAACCCGAATAAAGCTTATCGAGAATTTCCGAACCCTCACCGTTGGACTCCCGGATATCAAGGCTACTTGCCGGTACATGCATTTGCAGCAGATGGGCG